>NZ_JAMAVT010000020.1:0-110545 GCF_023713665.1 Paenibacillus sp. MER 180
ATCTGTTTCTTGAAATCATCTGTAAATGTTCGTCTTATTCTTGGCATAGTAGATCCGCTCCTTGTTATGATGTGTTAATTCTACTAGCCCTTAATTTTTCTGTCCAACTAAGTGTAGCCGATCTATATAACTAAAGCTTTTGCCTGGGATAAACTCTAATTCAGAATCGCTAACGGTTTTTACAATATCATTTGGATTCCATTCTTTGCTGTAGTCAAAATTGAAATTCGGCTTTAAATAATCCGGAATTCCCGAGCTATGACTTAGTAGATGACTTATTGTAATGGACTCTCCATTCGGAAAGTCTGGAAAGTATTGCGAAATTGGATTATCTACGTTTAGAAGTCCCTTTTCTACTAGTTGCATGACTGCTACTGCAGTGAATGTTTTAGATAATGAAGCAATCTGATAGAGCGTGCTTGGGTTATTCGGTAAATCAGTAGCTGCCAATCCATAACCTTTTGTAAATAAAACTTCCCCCTCCTTTGCAACTAGGACGGTTCCCTGAAATTTTTCATTTATCAAATATTGATCGATTTTATCAGGAACGCTTCCAGATAAATTACTATGGTTGTTACGTCCAAATACTAGCAAAGCTCCTATAGACACGATTACAATTACAAGAATAGTAATAGAGAAAATCTTTAAGAATTTTTTCATATGTATACCTCTCAGTCTATTCTTTAAACGAAACCAAAATTCTGACCTTTTACCCCAATTAACAGTTTTTTATCATATAAAAGCTTCCCTATTTCATGTAGGCGTTCTCCTGGAACTGTCCACAGCCAATTACCTTGCCCTATTTCTTGGATTTAAGGCAAGCCACCAACTATGATTATTCTCCATATATAAATCTAAACTTTCACCTTTGCCCCAAATTGTGTCATATGAAAAATATCCAAAGTTGATTATTTTATCATCTAAGTAAGCACTTAATAGATCTACAAGAGTTTGTGTATGGTTCATTTCTAAGCTTGTATTGAAGAAAATCTGTAACTCTCTACTGGGTTTATCAAACCTTACCCCATATTCCCAAGAGCTTGGAACCTTCATGCTTTTGCCCTTGAATATCGTAAATGAAAATAAACTTTCCAAACTTCCTTCATTCATCTCATTACATTCACTCTGAAACTTGTTAAGGCTCTTCCTCTCTAACTTCTGATAGTTCACATCGTAGCTAACACTTTTAAGCGGAAAACCAATGTTAGAGAAAAGCTCAACAGATTTTTTTATCCATTCTGAGACACTGCCGCAATAGCCATAAATATTACAGTTAATTCTTCCGTTTTCTGTATCCATTATTAAACCTCTTTTCAAGATTGTTTTATGAAGAAATAATATCAGCCTTGTTCCATGACAGAACATATGTGTTTATACTTTTTTTCAAAGTTCTTTCTAAAATATTCATTCCCGTCCTTATTTAATTTTTTTTCTTCAAAAGCCCAAGATAATAAATATTCTTGAAAACTATTATCTAAATCCAAATCTAATGGAATAATTTTGTCTACAGATATTTCACTATCATTCGATGTAGTAATAAGTTTTCGCGCCCTTATCACAATAGGCAATTCTATCCACTCTTTGTAAGAGCCTACTATTTTTATTACTTCTATATCGTTCAAAACATTAAAAATAATCTTGTCAGAAACAAGATCATTTATAAAAAATTTTTTCATAAACGAAACACGTTTATTACTGTCATTTATCTCAGAAAATAAATGCAAAAAATCAGAACTTTGTTTTATTAAAAAAACACTAGTAAAGTTTATAAAATACTCTGCACAACTTTGTAACATCGTTGTTGGAGAGGTATCATGCTCAACTTCCATTACTAGAGAGAGAATCTTTGAAAACTCTTTTTTATTTGACCAAAGATTTTTCATTCTTTCTTCATCTCTATAGTAGTAAATTATTATACTCAAAATATCCGTTTTTCCCCTCATTTGCATCTCCCTATTGGCTCTCATCCACCTGCTCTATACTGGCGTCTGCCTACCATAGCTCCTCCAACTTTTCTGGTAAAATTGACTAATGGAATCTTTCGAGATTTTCAAGTAAATCAAAATCTACTAGATTGGTACCATTATATCCAGTCTCTCTCAAGACCTGTCGTAGTTGCTGCAATAGCTTGAGCCATTCTTTTATAAATAAATCAGTTTTCATCGTAATGCTCTCATAACCATCACGACTATCCCAATTAATGTTAATATCACATTTTCCAATTTTACATATCCATGTTTCGAAAAATGCTTGACTTGGGAAAGTTACGACAAACCGCTCTTCTCTTTTTTTGATTGCCTCTAACATCTTAACAACATCACTTATGCCATCGGCTATTTGTGTTCCATAATTGATTCTTAATGAGGTATCATGCCATTTCATTGTAAAGTGTTGGTTATTAACATGCCTATTATCTAGTGCTTCCGATATCGTTGTATCTTCTGGATCACGTATTCCAATCTTAAAATTTGGGTTAATTATGATTTCAAATTCCACTTTACTCACCCCAAGGACATTTAACTTTTGCATGACTATCTTTTCTAACAAAAAAACATATGTAAAGAATGAGCTTATGACGTCTTCTTCTTTATATATGTTCGGGAGCTTGTATATTTGAAAAGTTATTCTTCTAAGTGCATTGTGTAAAAAATACACCTGCATTATTCTGATCAACATTTTTATTTATAAACAAATATCCGGTCGAGTCACTGACGCAAAATATATCATGAAACCCTTCAGGGAAATCGCCGCCATAAATTTGTAGGCAAAATTGATAATCAGCCAGACCCACGTCTTCTATTTGTAACAGAGAGGGTGTATGCCCAATCAACGAACCACAGTAAATCTCTCCATCATCCAACTCCTCTCCATCTACTTCTTCTTCTAAATCTAAATTCAATTCATCCCCTAAAATGAACTCTTGTGCTGGTATCAAGAACTCTGATTCATTTCGAATATTACCTACTTCGTGTAATAAAACTCTCGTGTATCCTTTTCTAATGTTTTGTAACTCTTCGTTATCACCATGAAAAGTTATTACATCTAGAAAGTAATCATCCTTGCTATACGTTGTAAACACGGATAGTACCTGTTCTTTTGGCAAGTTTACATCTAACGTTTTATTAAGAAAATCCGTTGGCAAGCTTAATACGAGTGTTAATTTATCTCCATCTGGGTTTAATGGCCAATCCATATTTTCAGGCAGGAAGCTATATCCACCAAGCCGTGGTACATTGGATTCATTTTCAACATCTTTAAAGGTAATTTCAACTGACATCTTTACAACACATCCTTGTCGTTTCTTTAAGAATCTTTAAATCTCTCCTGTTAATCCCCCTGCTATTCACATTCCTATATAATTACGTCCTGTTCATCCTCCCACCATACTTCGACATAAATCGAGTTAAATCCTACCAGTAAAATGAACTGTGTTTAAAACGTCAAAAGCCTGCCCAAAGGCAAGCTTTTTTATTTGAGACATGTCCCATATCGTATTATTGATGACCCTCGTGACAGTTGAGTAGCATCCAAGCCACCTCTGAATTCAAAACATTAAAGCTCTACTTCACCTGCTTGATCTTGCCCTAGATGAACAAGTGGAACAGGAGAATAAATAAACGTATCCCCGCCATCTTCAAGCTTATACATGATACAAAACAAAGCTGAACCTCGCTGATCGCCACTCGGTATAGAGAAAATCATAGCTGAACAACGCAGCTCAGCAGAATGAACGCTTGCACATAGATCTTTATAAGTAATTGCAGCGAGGCAATTCCCTGATTCCTCCTCTTTTCGAAATCGAGCTATTCAGAATAATTGAAAAGGTAATTTTTTCGATAGCCCCTTTTTTATCTTTTCAATTTCTTCAATGGCTTTTTGTTTCCAATGCTCCTTAAGTCTAAAATCTTCATCATAAAAATCCTTGTTATGAAGTTGCAAAATTAAATCTGCTAATTCAAACCACTCTAATATATGTATTGAAACATTCTGCATATTTTCTGGACTAAAATCTTCAAGATCATGATCATAAAAAAGTACTGTTGGTGGTGATTTACTATCATCAATATCGATTATCCAAAAATCGCCTCTGCCAGTTTCGGCGAATATCCAATGGCTTTCTTTAAGTTCACTAAAATCTGCGTGATACTCTTTATTATATTGTTTTGCTTTTTCATAAGATAAAAAAACATGATCTGCCTCGATGCTATTATCGGCAAGTTTCTCATATAAGAATAAACAATCCTTCCTTGTAAACTCACTGATCTTTGGAATTCTATTTCGATGTTCTAAACTATCCATTATTTCATGAAAATTTCTTTTCCTTATCATGACGTTCACTTCTCTCTACATGGATCATTCCTCATAATTTTCTCCTAATTTAACTTTACATCTAATTGAAAACAAAATTGGTAACGTATCTTCTTATCTCCTCAAGCTCGCCTTGTAGCAATATCTCTTTCTTATTTCGAATAACCAATACATGTATACTTAATATTGAAATGTGAATATATTCATTCTTGTAATTTTCAACTTCAATAAAAGAAGAAAAATCTGTACAGTCTTGTAAACTATTTAGTTCATGTGAAAGGTTATTCCATTTATCTAAATATAATTTTCGCCCAATCGTGCCGCTTTTGGTTTTGTTATTTTTATAACGAAGCTTAATTTTTGGAGATTTTTCTCGGTTCCAATTTACAGTTGAAACAATATCTTGTCGCAAAAGTTTAACTGTATCAGGAGACTCATCCCCACTAAATTCACAGTTATATATTGGAAATACATCTAAGGTTTTTTGATGGAGTCTATCGCTATAAGTTGCAAAACTAGTATGATACGATGAAGGTATACATAACATTGCATCAAAATTAGTTTCCTTGTAAGCAATATTAGTTATCTTAACTATTCTATCGGTACAATCGGCAGTTATGAATTTTTTAATGGAATTTAAAAATTCATAAATCACTTCTACCTCCATTTCACCTCTTATTGAGACTTTTATTATATGCCCTTCTAACAATGAGAAATTTAAATAATGCGTAAAAATAAAGGCAGGTGTTTTGTTAGAATAGAAATACCAATCTTTCATACCTCTAATAGTACTGATTTCACAATATTCCTGTAGCTCGTCCAATAACATGTTTAATCACCTTCTGTTCAATCAAGGTTTATCATTATTTAAGCCAAGCAGCTTCTCAAATTTCCTTTAATCCAACTAATGATTATTTCTTTTATCAAAGACTATAATGTTAATATACCCCGGTTGATTCACCGAACTTTTCTATACATACTTCATCTGCGATGCCGAATAAAATTACACAATCTTCAGCTGTAGATGGGATTTTCTCAGGATTATTAAGTATCTCTGCATAGTATTTCTTCCCCTGACTTACTACCAAATAACTTACGTCTTCAATCCCATCCTCTGACTCTTCTATGTAATCTAAAAATGGCTCTTCTTGTAATACACTTGCCGCATCTAAAAATTGTTCCTGAAACTTCACGATATGTTCCTGATCCATTTCTCTCAATATTTCTCTTAATTTATCCGCATTCTGATCTGCGTTCATAATAATATCCCAAAACCAATCGCTTACAATGTCACTAATTTCGGTTGGTAAAATAATATCAGAATGATTCATAAGGCCACCTCACTTGTGATTTTAGTTGAAGGCGTAAATCTATTTCTGTGGAAATATTCTACTTGATTTTGGATTTTTTGATCTTCCACCTTATCTGTTCGACATCCACCTGATTTTGTTTCATTTGTTTTGAGTATATCAATATACCTTCATCAACATACTCAAATCGAAATGTTGTAGTTGGTATACTATTTTTATTTTCATGATAGAAGCCATTTCTAATAATTGTATCAACTGCTTGATTGCTATTATACAAATACTCATCCACCAAAAATGTTTCTTCGTTCAATTCCTCATCTCCGTCCAAGTCGACGTCTTTCAAATAGAATAATACTTTTTCTATCACAGTCTCTTTCAAAACTACACAATATACTTGTTCCAAAACGATTTCATCATTATCGTTATTTAGAAACCTAAGATAAAGTTTCATCCCATCTTCTTTTATTACAAAAACACTGCCCCATCCCTTATTTTCTTTATCATAAGAATAGTACAGTTCACCATCTTTTAACTTATTTACGATAACTCCTTCATTAGATTCAGGCTCAGTTTTATAGATTTTGGGCTTCTTTAATTGATTTAGTGCATTTTGATATGGAAAAAATTCTAAAAATGAATCACTCCAAATAACTGTATCTTGTTCTACATTTTTAGCTCTGTTAAGCAATTCTTCGTATGAGTCATAATATTTTTCAAAAATTCTGAGCAGCAAGTCATATTCTTTTTCTATCGCTTTGTACTCTATTTTTTTCATGTAATCACCCTCTCACGCCCTAAGCCTGTATATAATCAAAGATCATGGCCAACCGTCCATAGGGCTGCTAATAGGCAACCCTATGGTTTGTATTCTTTGTCGTGCTTAAAGTTTTAAATAGCGGAAATCAAAATCAATACCCTCGCCATCCAACAAGTTTCTTTTATACTCTATTTCTTCCTTAGAACTATCAAAAGTAACTTCTGCGTACAATTTTTGAATTTCAATTATTTCATTTAATAAATAGTCATTGAAATCTTTAAATACTTTAGCCCTTTTAATCGGATCATGAGAAAATAAATAAATCTCCCCAGTATCCCTTTTAAAGCAAATAGGATCATTGCTAGGACTTTCAGCAAAAACAATATATTTATCTGTTTCATCTTGCTGAAAATACAATGATACAAATTCCCATATAGAATTTGTCAATGCTTCCCACTCATCCATTTTCTTAAGGTTGTACATGAAATCAGAGCTTTCTATACCACCGAAATGTAAGAAATAATCTTTCGTTTGTGAGGGAATTATCCAATCTAGATATTTCTCTGTCTTTTGAAAATTTTCAGTTTCTAATGAAATCACTTCTACATCCTGATCCTCAAGAAAGCATGTCAGGTTTTCAATCCAATTGTTTTCCCCTATTTGTCTAATTGGTAATATGGGCTCTCTATTCATCTTCATACTTACTCCTTTAATGATAAGATTCTCTCGATCTCTTGGCCGGGTTCATTGTCTGCAGCGCTGCTTCTCACCATACTTCGACATTAATCGAGTTAAATCCTACCAAAAAGGGGCTGTCCAGAAGTCAGTTTCAATGACTTTCTGGACACCCCCCTTTTTGTCTTTGTGTACAATTATCTCCTACCATTCTCTTTCTCTGAGGGCATCCTCAATAACAATATCGATCTTATAATATTGTAAGACCGATTCTACTGTAGCAGCAATTGATTCCCTTGCAACAGTCTCTATTTCACTATTATTTTGCCCAAACTCATCTGCCAAATCATTAATGGCTATTGTCATTTCATCAAGTTTACTTTGAATCTTATTTACATCACGATTCCCTTTTTCTATAAATTGAACAACACGCAAAATGCATTCCTTTACTTTATCAACTAAAAATTCTGGGTAGAAAGGGTCATTATACATCTCAATTAGATAACTGATTTGGGCTGCTTCATTCTCATTTTGTCGATTCCCGTCTTTATCCTCTACCCCATATTTCGGAACCCCGGCTTGCCACATCTCTTCGACTGTTTGTAACGGATAGTTATCGATACCAAGCAATCGCTGTTCTTTTAATGGATCGATCCATCGGCCATTCTCAATCGATAGAATTAAACGACGTACAAATTCGTAACCCGTGTTATACCCAACAATTTCGTAGTTGGTTAACATGTTCGGGTCATTTCTATCAATATTGTATTGGATAATTTCATTCCCCATAAGACCCTTATCACCGACTGCGGGATCGATTTTCACCAAATTGTATATGAGTTCATCATCACTAAATTCAGAGCGATTTCCCCACTGTCCCCTGTCACTACTAATAAAAATCTCTGGTATAGGGATATTCAAATTAGGTTGTACATTTTTTAGTTTCCCTACGGAACACTGTTTGAAAAACCCCTTTAACACCATACACACCCCAAAAGGTTTAAACGTATTTAAGTCAAGCAGCTTCTCATTAAAATGATCACGTTCACTCGTTATATTAAAAAATGCAGCGTATGGATTGTCTAATAATTGAGCAATGATGTATAGATTTTCTTTTAATTGTATGGAATGAATATCATTTTTCTTCCAAACAAATCTTTTTAACATATCAGCACCCCTTTTTTGTGAGTATCTGGCCATAAAATGACAAAAAGCTCTCCAAACGATGGAAAGCTTCCTCATTTTAATAATTATAATTGAAATTAATGATGTAATCATTAATACAGTTTCTCAGAGATTGATTTTGCCGTTATCTCGCGGTATTTCATAGCTTCATCCTTTATTTTTAAAGAAACCCCGACATTCAAAATGTCAATAACAGCTAACTGGGATATCTTTGCAGCAAGTGAGCTGCCTTGTAGTGGATTTTCTCTAGCAACCATTAACAGTTCGATATCTGCCAGTTTGGTTATAGGGGAACGCGCATTACTGGTCATAACGACTATTTTGGCGCCCGCTTTCTTGGCTAGGCTTAAGTTCTCCAGCGTATCTTTGGTGCTTCCCGAAATGGATATCCCAACAGCTACATCTCCTGGATGCATTAATGCAGCTGTCATGGCCTGAAAGTGCGTATCTGTCTTAGCGAAGCTCTGCTTGCCAATCCTGGTGAAGCTATGCGCGGCCTGTAACGCCGTCAATCCTGAAGATCCGACTCCAAAAAAGTGAATATGATTAGCTGCAGTCAATAGATCAATGGTCTTCTCCAACTGATCTGAACTAATAAGTTCCGAGGTTTGTTCCAGCGTCTCAATATGCATAGATATCACCTTGCGGTTTAAAGTCGCTGCATCATCCTCTTCAGTAACTTCATTATACAAGCGATCGGAAGGCTTAACCATATCTTGTGCCAGAGATAATTTAAAATCCTGAAAGCCCTGGAATTTCAGTTTCCGGCAGAGGCGAATCACCGTCGTCTCACCGACGTCCGCTCTCTCTGCAAGTTCGGTCACCGAATGATAAATGATATCCTGAGCGTTTTCCAGAATAAAATTTGCAACTTTTTGTTCTGTTTTGGTTAATCCATTGAAATGACTTCTTATGGATAACAACGTCTTTCCCATTCCCTGCTCGTTAGACAAATCCATTCTCCTTTCAGGTTGCCTAACAAATAGTGAACTGTAGACTAACCTATATTTAGGATATACACAAATTCCTTTAAGAGGTTGTTCAAAAAGTCCGCTTTTGATCACGAAGTAAATCGGGAAGGTGATTCGGCATCGAATCTTGAATTCAGCCGGGCCTAAGCAGATGCTTACGAAGTCGTTTTCTACGAAAACGTGTAGCTCCGCTCCTCAGTCCCTATCTTCATCCAATTCAAGCGTTTTGAAAAAACGCACATCGGAAGCATAAGCCTCGGTGCTGAAAACCGACCTTTTTGAACACGCATTTTAAAAGGCAAACTAGTATGCTATAACAAATTACATTATACTGTGAATTTTATTTTAAATAAAATAACCCGCTACAGCCCCTACTACACCTCCATTATCTCCTAAAGAAGCTGAGACTACCTCAATTTTCCGAACCCTCTCTCTAAAAACAGGAAGCAGCTGGCGCGACAGACTTTCACGAACCGGATTAAGTGAAAAATCGCCTTGCCACCGATATCCAGACCTATAGCTACTTCCCCAGTATGTCCCATCCATAGAACCTCCTCGCTTAAAGGATGCTGCAACTAAAATAATAGAGACTACATTTCAGGAACGTTATGATATTGAAGTATAGCATCCGTATATTTCTTAGTAATCAATTGCGGCCTGGTAATGGCTCCGCCAATTACAACGGCGTAAGCTCCGGCCCGAAGACACGCAACAGTCTGTTCAGGACTATGAATTCTCCCTTCAGCTAATACGGGAATGCTAACCATTTGACTTAAGTCAGCAACTAATTGAATATCTGGTTCCTCACTTTGCGGGCTGTAAGCTGTATAACCAGATAACGTAGTAGAAATAAGATCAAAACCCAATTTCTCCGCCTCTACTCCTTCTGCTACAGAAGATACATCTGCCATTAATAGTACTTGGTGCTTCTCCCTTATTTCTTTAACCAAATCCGCAAGACAAACATTGCCCGGCCTATTGCGAATTGTAGCATCCGTAGCGACAATATCGGCTCCAGCAGCGATAATATCTTCAACCTCTGTTAAGGTAGGAGTTATGTAAACGTCAGAACCGGTATACTCCTTCTTCCATAAGCCGATAATCGGCAAATTCGTCACCTTTTTTATCGCTCTAGTATCTTGAGGCGTATTCGCCCTGATCCCTACCGCCTTGCCCATTTCAGCCGCTAGAGCAAAGCGGGCCATATAATCACTTCCGTAGAATGGTTCTTCCTCAAGAGCTTGACAGGAAACAATAAGTCCGCCTTTTAAAGTTTGAATCATTGAATCTACCATAGTGCACACCTCCGTAAATAAACTGTTCATTGAGTAATATGTAGCTCATAATATGTACTCTTTCATTTCCTTAGAATCAGTAACAGCCACCCCTTATTATCAATAGAGTGGCTGTCTGCTCAGTTTTTCTACTCTATCGTTGTTATAGAACCAGATCGTCCGGCCAGTGGATTTGGACCCCTTGCCTTTGAATCAGCGCTTGATAGGCCTGAAGATGCTCCGAATTGGCGTGAACCTCATGCGGCGTCACTTGATTCTGCAGCGCATAGGCCGCTAAATAACCGACCGATTCCCCAATATTCCATTCTGTCGGGTGGAGGCGGTAGCATCCGTTCGTGATCTGAGTGGTCCCGATATTTTTACATGCGGGAAGCAAATTCTTGACCCGGATCGGCAGTAACGCACCAAGCGGAATCTCATACGGATAGTTCGGAATATAGAACGTCCGGTTCGTGACGGTCGTCAAGTGAACATCCAGATGATAGCTGCCTACACCGACGCTATCGTCGTAACGGCGAATTCCTTGTTCCCCGCGGATGTCCTTACTAACATCCTGCTCCGTGATGGTATACATCGCTTGAATCCGGCGCGACTCGCGAATATACGGGTACTTCGCCAGTCCGTCCTCTGTACCCAGTACATCCGTACGCAGCCGGATGCCAGGATACCCTTGCCCTCCGTCCGGACGAGGCGTCTCGGTCTGGAGCCAGTAGATCAGTGAGAGGCTTAACTGTCTAGCACTCGCCAGATGCTCCGCCCGTTCTGCTTCAGGAACGTCAATAATTGAACCTAGAAAATAATCATTCTGCGGCCAATTGATCAAGGTGATGTCACTTTCATATAGCCCAGGCTCAAATAAAGTCGGGTCGATGACACGACGATACGTCCACAGCGACAGTAGCTCCCGTCCAGAAGCGTCCTTGCGTTCACCTGGAAATAGGGCGAACTCCTTCATTTTCTCCGCGTCATCCGTATCGTTCGCATACCAGCTTAATAGCGGAATATTCGTATGCTTCGGTACGAACTTGCGCCAGAAATCATATTGCTCAGGCTTCTCAATCGTGAAATCGCCACCCTCTACATAATCGAGGGCAAACACATGGGTGATCGACTGCACATCGAGCGGATTTGCCTCTTCCAGCGCATGCGGCTCCCCTGTCTCACGCCTGGACTCCGCGCCTATTACATATTCCACCCCCGCTAACGGCAGTACGTCTCCACATTCCGTAGCATCGAGGAAGTATGATCCCCTTAGTACAACTTCTTCACCTGAGCTTATATGTGTAACGGTTACACTCTCTATCTGATCCTCGTTCACTGAGGCTGCAGTTGGTCTGAAATGATACAATACCGTGATACGGCCGCTGTTCACATACGGGGCCAACATATCCTCGATGACGCGCAGCGCCACCTTCGGCTCATGGCATAAGCGGCTTACCCAACCGTTGCCTGGATTAAGCAGTTCATTATTCTTCGCTTCCTCCAACATCGGATAGTTCTCTCGATAATAAGCACGCACCCGGTCTCGAAACTCGCGATACGTCTCTGTGCAGCCGAATTCCTCGATCCACCGATGTTCATCCGGCGGAACCGCCTGACTTGTCAGCTGACCGCCGAGCCAATCCGTCTCCTCTGTCATGATTACACGCACGCCCATTTTGGCTGCAGCCAATGCGGCCATACATCCGCCCAACCCGCCGCCTAGGACGGCGACGTCTGTCATTTGCTCGTTATGCATCTCTCGCTGGCTCCTTCTCCGGCGCTTCCAGCATCCACCTGAGCTGTTCATGCACCTTTTCTGTTATTTTCGTACTTTATTGTCCTTGCTTCGTATCACGGACATGGGTCTTCAATCCGACCTCAAACATCCGACTCCAAGGCATATAGCAATCGTCGATCACGATCTCATAATTATTCTCTGGATCATGCAAATGCTGCTCGATGAACCGAGTCAATTCAGCTCTGACCTGCTCGGCGATTTGTCCCCGCTGTCCGTCGATCGAGAAATAATTGTATTCCGTACCAGGCAGCACCCGATCACTTACATTCCTGCGTACGAAGGCACAATAGCCCCCATCCTCGACATAGCGTAGTGACAGGAAATCGCGATGCTGCGGCGTATTGCCATTCACGGCATAGATCATGCCTTGTGCAATGCAAGTTCCAAGCGTGTTGCCACTTGTATTCCAGCCTGCATAACCGGCCAATTCGAACAATAGCTTCTTATCGCGAAGCAGCTGCAGCAGTTCAAGATCTGCTCCGTTGGCATAGGCCACATCGGCGATAACACAAGGCTTGCCAAGACGGTGAACAATATCATCAGCCATCTCTACCAGTTCAACTAGATTCCGGTACACCTGATACCCTAAAGAAGACTGCCCTTGATCATTCGACTCCATCATGCTCTCGCCGGGTGAATTGATGCATAGGGCCATATCGGCTTCTGCCAGGGAAGGCGACATAAGTCCTCCGGCCGCCATAATCTGATATTTGACCGATTCATATAGTACGCGGTCTTCATAGAGAGGCATCACGAACGGCCCTTGCACACTGGCAAAATGAGCATGCACCCGTGGCTTGCGACGCTCAAAATGGTTGATCATGCGGGCAAGCAGCGTACATCCCACTTCGTCGGCCCCGGGATACATATAGACGGACAGCTGCTGCTGACACTTCTTGACATGCTCGCGAACGTGCTGCTGATCCACCGCAGTCAGACCATAAGGAGCCGAGTCATCCTGTGGGATGATCATGAAATCGACGGCCCCGGCCTGCACCAGTTCGATTGCTCTCTTATTCGCTGTTAAATTAACAGCACGGCGCTCCGTGTAGTCCTGCCACATGAATTCAGGCAAAACGCCCTCGATCTGCTGCAATTCATGTTGCTCTTCTTCTGTAGCGATGCCCAGCTCCAACCGGTGGCGGATATACCCGCGCCGGAAAATCTCCCTGCCCCAATTCTCGTAATAATCCGGTTCTTCATCACTGCTGGAATAGCGCGGGCAACGCATAATAAGCTGATAAGCAAATACATGCAAAGCTGGGTTGATCCGCTTCAATTGACGGAGCTTCTCCAATTGCTCCCCGCATTGTTCCTCCGTCATCTCATGCAGCCGCGAGGGGATTATTCCTCCGTATAGCAATGTGTCCAAGGCCACAATCGCTCCGTCTGCATCACGCGCCTGCTCGAATAGCCAGGCCCATAGCTGTTCGATGTCTCCAGGGCGCTTCTTCAGCCCCATCATGCTCAAATCCGGACGAACGACATGATAATCCGTTCCCGCGGCAAGAAGTGCCGGAAATTCGTAATTGCACGGACGTTCGTCCAGCGGAATATATATAATTTTTCTCATGTGAGTCGTGTCCTCCTATCCTTTAACTGCTCCGGATACACCTTCCATGTAATATTTCTGGGTGCACAGGAACACGATGATAATCGGTATAACCGAAATAACGGTTCCGGCGGCAATCCAGCCAAAATTATAGGAAAATTGGCCATTTAAAAAGCTGAGCGCGGATGCGATTGGATACTGCTTCGTATCATTAAGCACAATCATCGGCCAGAGGAAGCTATTCCACATCCCCATGAACTCCAATAATCCGATAACGGCGATCGCCGGCTTCACAATCGGCAGCGCCAATTGCAGCCAAATACGAAATTCGCTGGCACCGTCCACTTTGCCGGAATCGCGCAGCTCATGCGGCATGCCCATAAACGCCTGTCTCATTAGGAATACGTTGAACACGGTAACCGCTGAAGGAAGCACGACTGCAAGAAACCCGCCCATTAAGCCTAGTGCTTTTACCGTCAAATAGTTAACTACCATGCCTGCTGCAGCGGGAATAATCATCGTCGCTATCAGTAGTGTAAAGATTAGATCCCGGCCTTTGAAACGGAATACGGCAAGCGGATAGGCTGTAAGACAAGAAAAGAAGATGTTCATTACAACGCCCATCAGCGCAATGATAACGGTATTCATTAAGTATCTTGGAAAGTCCATGTAATTCCACACTTGGACGTAATTATCAAAGTCGATAAATGTCGGGAAGATCGCCGGCGGAGAGCTGAACACATTCTTGCCGGGCATGAGCGACACACTTACTATCCATAGGAATGGTCCCATCATAAAAATGGCAAACAGAATCAGTGCTCCATACAACAATAATAATTTCACTAATCGAAGTGGTTTTTTTCTCATATCATGCATCCATTAATATGGATTGACACCACCCTTCCGGTTGAATCTGAAGATGACGATACTAAGCGCACCAATCATGACGCTGACAATTAAGCCAAGTGCCGAAGAGTAGCCGAAATTAAATTGCTGGAAACCCTGCTGATAAATATACAAGCTCGATGTTAAGGTAGCATCCCCCGGTCCACCCATCGTTAGGATGAACACTTCATCGAACACACGGATTGCCGCCATTAGTGAAATAAGCGTGCAGAAAAAGACATACGGTCTCAACAGCGGAATTGTAATTTTACGAATCGTCTGCGCCCGGCTCGCGCCATCAATCATCGCAGCCTCTGTCAGATCCTTCGGAACGGATTGCAATCCGGCCAAATAAATCATCATATAGTAGCCAAGGCCCTTCCACATCGTAATGAACATCAGTGTCCACAGTGCAGTATCTTTGTCGGACAGCCAGGTAATTTTCTCTTTCATTAACCCTACATTGGACAGCACATAGTTTATGACCCCATTCTGGTTGAGCAGCCAGCCCCAAATAAGCGCTACCGCGACCATAGAAGTAACTACGGGGATGTAATAAGCCGTTCGAAATAATTTAATGCCTTTGACATTGCTGTTGACTAGAATCGCCATAAGTATAGATATAATCTGAATAAATGGTACAACAATGACGTATAGCAATGAGTTGAGCAGTGACGTGATGAAGCTCTTATCCTGCAACGCCTTAACGAAGTTATCCAAGCCAACAAACTCGGTCTTGCCTATGACGGAGTAATTCGTCAGCGCCAGCGGTACGCTATAAATAATCGGCCAGAAGACAAATAGGGCCAGTAGAATCAAACCCGGTGTCATGAAGAGCCAAGCCACTGCCGCTTCCGACTTGCCGAATCTAGTAAAGAATTTTCTCATGATAGTAATCCTCCACCACCATTAATTAGGTAGTTCAAAAAGTCCACTTTTGAACATCCATTATAAGAATCGGGCAGGACAAGCCTGCCCAATTTGAAGTATTTAGTTGCCCAAGATTTTGTTAACATCGCTCTCGGCCGTAGCCAATGTCTTCTTCACGTCAGCACCGTTCAAATAAATTTCCTGCAATGCTTTGGTGATGGTCTGATTAACGTCTTTAGCACTCTCAACGCCGATGTAGAAATCCTCGGCTTTATCAAGGCTGACTGCGGATACGGTCTTAGCGACCCCTTCTAGAGTTCCGTCATTCTCCGAGAAGAATGGAGCTTTGGCACTCTCTACCGTGGAAGGCAATGTATTAGCGATCTTGGAGAATTCCACCTGATTGGCCGCATTCGTGACGAATACAGCGAAGTCAACCGCTTCTTTCTTATGGGATGTTGCCGAAGGCACGACGATGTTCATCGTGTTGGAATAGCGGATGCCCGCTTTGCCAACCGGACTTGGAACGGCAAGCATTTTGTTGTATACATCAGGCGCGGCTGTCTTGATCTTGTTAATAAACGGCGAGCTGGATAAAGACATGGCTACTTGCTCACTCGCGAAGTATTGCACTTGTTTATCGTAGTTGATAATGTCTTTTGGAATGACGCCGTCTTTTAACAGTTGTACATTCTCATTGACATACGCTTCCACTTCCGGTGTATTAAAAGCTGCCTTCTTATAATCCTCAGTCAGGAACGGCAGGTTCTCTTCTAACAGAGTCCGTGCTTCCATCGTGAATATGTAGCCGTAGGCGCCGGTTTTCTCTTTGATCTTGCGGCCCCATTCGTTCAATTCCTGTTTTGTCTTCGGCGGATTGTCTGGATTCAGTCCAGCTTTCACCACCAGATCCTTATTCATGAATAGGACAGGCAATCCAGTGTACCAAGGGAGTGCGAACGCTTTGCCGTTCATTTCTGTTGAGGAGTAGATTCCTTGGAAATAAGCTGCCTTCTGGTCCGCTGTCAGCTCTTGGTTGAAGTCAACCAATGCATCCTTGGTTCCCATCTGATTGGCCAGTTCCGTATTAAGGTTCACCACGTCTGGCGCATTACCGCCAGCAATATTCGTCATGAGCTTGTTCAGTACAGCATCGTAAGGGTAGTCCTTCCAATCTATCTTGACATTCGGATTCTTCGCTTCATAATCCGCAATCAATTTGTTGAAGTACTCATTGAAGGTCGGCTGCAATGAGATTGTCCAGAATTCTACCGTGACTTGTTCCGCGGGCTTCTCGCTATCGTTGTTTCCACTTGAAGCAGCCCCCTTGTTGCTCGATGAATCCGAACCACAAGCCGCCAATAACCCCACCATCATCATTGATGCCAATAGTAATGAAATCAACTTTCTACCTTTGAAACTCATGCCACAACACCCTCTCTTCTTTATAAACTCTCTCTCAAAGCTAGGAGAAGAAATGACTATAAGTCCGAAAACGGTAGCGCTTACAAAAAAGCCTTATTATTCTACGCTATATCTGTAATTGCTCCAATCCATGAATGATTTCGGAATAAGAGTCGTTCCTGCCACCTTTTCCCTTCTTGCATGTTCATTGTAGCACGCATTAAATAATTTCTCCACTATTTTTAGAATATTTGGAGATTATATTCTTCATATTCTGATATAGCACTCGGATTTACAAAAACTAAAAAAATTCGGGGTGCCAAAATCGATCTGCGACACCCCGTGAATTCATTAGAAATTGATGAAGCCTACATATTGCAGTTTCAACTTTGTCGTTATTCTTCGTAGTTCCCTTTATCATTACCAGCGCGCTGAATCGTCACCGTGTAGTTTTTCATTCGTCCATCTTCGGACATCACTTGTAACGTAACCAGATTCGATCCCACTTGAAGTGGTACGGGAATGACCGAATCATTTTCAATAGGCTTGCCACCCACGGAAATAACTGAATTCTGATTCCTTGTAGTCGCCGTAATATTTAGCTCCGTAACCGAGTGCCCGACCTTTACCTTGTAATCATACGTCGATGGTGTGAAGGAAGGCGTTACCTTCATTACCTTCTTCCCCGAGCTCACCGTCAATTTACTTAATTGCGTTTTCGCTGTTTTGGAGAAATAGATGTCTATCATTTTACGGCCATAGTCCAAATCATGCTTCATTCGATTCTTCACTTCTTTATTAATCGAGCTGCTTGCGAGAAGTTTGCTTATGCTGTCGATCTTCTGTTTCACGTCACTTGCAGTCTCATCTGTCATAGTGGGATTCACATGTAGATCTTTTACAGCGGATTCCAGTTTCTGTATTAGTTTCCCGCCGTCCTTACGGCTCATCCCTTGGAAAGGAACGTAAATCTCATTGATTTTACGGATCATTTCTTCCATCACGGTCGCTAGAGGCTTGGTCGTATCATATTGAGGCAAAATTGCTTTATTACGATACAACCCAATCTTCAGCACCTTGTCATACTTATAATTAAATAGTCCTTCGTATTCAAATAATGCGGCTCCAGCTCCATCATTCTTTGTCGCTTCGGTAATTTGATCCACAACAGCCGATGTAGGATTGCCTTGGAATGTGTCCAGACCCGATGAGACGAATGCATTGTCTCCCGCTAATGCCATCGAGTTTCTCAAGTCCGTTACCGTTAATTCCGAACCTGGTGCATAAGACATATGGAACAAGTGATCGATCAAATTATGATCCAACCAGTATTTCGCTTCTTGTGCGTGCGATTTCGGCGCTTCCTCATAGTTCGGCCATACCGCAGTTGTAATTTGTAGGTTTGGTTTGATTTGATGCGCCTCGTTAACTACCCGAACGACCCAGGTATTGATCATGTCCGCACGGAATTGCAGCCACTCATCCCAGTAACGATCTCCTGGATGAAGGTCAAGCGGATCAACGCCGTATTTCTCGCTGAACAAATCGCGGGTATACGTGTCGTAACCAAAATCATTCGTGTAATCTCCGGATCCTGGATACCTCGCATAATCCAAATGCAGTGAAGCTATGTCATATTTTGTGACGAGTTCATCGTATACAGAAGCAACGAAATCTCTAGCTTGCGGGAACGCTGGATTAAGCCAATACCACTTGGCATTGTGACTGCCTTCTTCATAATCAATACCTTTTCTGCTTTTCATAAGCCAATCGGGATGATTCACCACAACCGGTCCGCCGACAAAGAAGTTCTCCACCCAGGCATGAATTTCAATCCCCTGTTTTTTGCCTTCCTCAATAAATGCTCCAAGTACATCAAAGCCTTCATACAAAGGATTTAATTCGGTATCTGGCAAAGACGTTGGCCAAGTGGTATATCCATTCCACCATGTTTCTAGATAGATGGCATTGATACCGGTCTCTTTGATTTTCTTCACATGATCTCGAACCTGCTCCAAGTTCTTTTCCTTCGGTCTCATCCAGAGACCTCGAGTCTGTACTTTTGGAGACTCAAAATTCATATAACTTGCTTCCGTAACTTTCTGATCCAAGTCATTCAGTAGATCCATCAACCCGTTGGTACCGCTTTCATTTAAGCGCTGTTTGACCAACTCATAAACGCCCTTCGCCTCTACAATCTTCTGTTCAATATCGGCATAAGGCACATCCATAAATTGATTCTTGGATAACTGGAGCGCCTTCTCTGCGCTATTGATACTTATCGACGCTTTATCTAAGTAAGATTCCGGCGTAAAAATAACCAACACTTCTTTTTTAACAAAATCCAGACTCAATTTGGCTCCGACCAGTGCGTTGTTCTTTAACCATGTGTTTTTAACCCCATGACCGGATAATACATAGCCGCCTTCAGGAATTTTACTGTTGTTCCCGCCGTTATTCGTCACATATCCATCCGCATTAACAATCACTTCATTGCCCCATGGGTTCGTGCCAGTCTCCGCGCCATAATTACGACTATAGACGATCAACTGATTCGATCCACGAAATCCTGGATAAGGCACATTGCCGACATTGTCCCAGCCTCCGGGATTATCTTCTTTTACTTTCGGATTAAATGCATCAAACGAAGTTCTAGCCGCTTGGTATATTAAACTATCTGTCACAAGCTCAACCTCTGCGCCGATACGCACTTGACCCGCTAGTTGGTTATAGAATGGACTTGCCGTTTGAATCGACAGTACATATCCATCCGATGGGATGGAAGAGTTGTTATCAAGATAAGCCCCTGTGTTGGGATCGTATGCAATCGCCACGACGTTGGTCACCTTATTGCCAACGACTGTAAGCTCCATTCCCCAAGCATTCTGATTGGTGGTTGCGCCATAAGTAGGCTGGTACAACACCACCTCTCCCGCTCCACGCGATCCATTTATTT
Source organism: Paenibacillus sp. MER 180 (assembly GCF_023713665.1). Lineage (NCBI taxonomy): Bacteria > Bacillati > Bacillota > Bacilli > Caryophanales > Paenibacillaceae > Paenibacillus > Paenibacillus sp. MER 180. The sequence goes on from NZ_JAMAVT010000020.1 coordinate 19,949, forward strand.
TATCAATGCCTACCACAATACCATTCACTTTCAAATACTTGCTAGGCAGAATAGGAATATCTACGTTAATCGCTTGTACGGACTGCCCCACCTCCAAATTCAAGGATGACGCAGCGTTGCCAGAAGCCGAAATGACATAACCGTTCGCAGGAATGTAGGTGCCACTCTGACCATGAACACCATATGTGCTTTTCACGACTGACACATCATTGGTGATGATATATTGAACGGTATCATCAGAGAATGGTCTTGTCATCTCACCAAAATGACGTGTATAGACGGCGATGGTGTTCGCCGGTTGATCCTGATCAACAACGTCGATTGGTATAGTGCCCTGCTCTGTGATGAGCTGTGGACCTCCGACTACCGGTGCGGGCAGCGTGTAGCCAACAATCTCAACCGGGTCTCCCGGACTCATATTGTCTTTAATCCACTGTTCACTCGATCCGTGACCAAACAGTACAAAACCATTCGTCGGTATTTGTACAGCACCCTCACGATATGTGACGTCGGTAACGCTGTAAGCGCCTTCATGGTAGTCCACGACTGCAGCAGCCGCATAAGGGTTCGAATCTGTGAGCTTACTACTATTTTCTCGGGTAAACAGGATCATTTCATCTGAAGCTCCGATGGCTCGATTCACTGCTGTAATGCTGATGGTGTTACCGTTTGCAGCTTTCGCTGTGATGGTGTTGCCATCAGCATCTTTTGCTGTGATGGCTTCATCGGCCAATACAGTCAATGTCGTCCCTGAAAAAATGAGAGCAAAACATAAGATGAAAGACAGCGTATTCTTTAATCTCATTTTCAAACCTCCCCATGGGTTCATGAAAAAACAGCTTCCCAAGCACTCCATCTTATGTACAACTAATCTCATCTATAAATCTATTTTTATGCCGAGTTTTCTACAAGCATCACCTCCATCAATCGTTATGGGGTATTCCTCTTGATCATAACAGACAACTCATATTCGAGGAAGGATATTTCCGCTTATTTTATGAATAATATTAAATTATTCCTCCATTTTATCTTTGCTTTATAGGAACGGCATCCATTCCTCCCGTAAGATGGAAGCCGAAACACAAAACGAGCCTTAGAAGCGATTCTAAAGGCTCGTTTTTGTGCAGACTTTATTGTTGATGTTTTTTACAGTTACCTGCCATCATAAGCATCTCCATACGACTCGAAATTGTCAGCCAACCAAAACCAATTTTCACCTTTACTAGCGTATAAATGCTCTAACAATTCCGTAAAGCTTTTAGCAATAATCTGACTATCCCCTAGTGTTGCATGGGTTTCCAAGAAACTATCATAGCAATAACCTAAATGAGAATCGCTTAAGTCAATGCTAATGTACTGGTTTATTTGTTCAGATTCAGCAATTAGATACCACTCGTTACTAATATCTCCTTCTAGTTCCTCCCAAATAACATCATCCTCTGGGTAAAGCCTCTTACTAGTTGGAATAAACTCATTTGAAGAAACTATTTTTATTCCATAAGGCTTATCTGAGAACATTTGCAAGGAGTCATAATGGCTAAAGAAATAATTCAAATCTTTTGGAAGAGCGAATTCATTTGTGAAATCTGTTGTCCTCTTCACAAGTCTGCAATTACTATCCTGTTCAATTTTCTTAATAATCTCTATGATCTTCATAATTACTCCTTTGATCTCAAATTTACTTGCATGTAGTATATGTATCGCTCCTATTCAAAGTCTTGTTTGTTCAGCAAATTTGGAAAACTGGCTGTAATGGTTTCCTTCATCCCCTTTGTGTATCGCGGCAATAGATGAAGTTTCCTTATATTTTTTAATTTTAGAATAGGCGTAATATCTCGGCTCTTATTCTCTAATGCCAGGATCAATGACAAATACTCCAATCGCATTAATTCCCCAACAGGCTCAAAGCTTTTAACTGGATTTCCCGTCCCACTCATTCGTCCATGATCAAGACTTAATTCCTTTACATTCGATAAAGTGGTAAGCGCCGTTAAATCGTACAAGTGATTCATGCCATAGATATATAAGGTTTGCAGGTTCTGTAACCCTATCAGAAAGTCCAAATCTTTTACTTGCGGCAAATTCGCCAGGACCAACACTTCTAAGCGATGTAAACATGATAAATTGGGTATATCCCCCATTTTCCCAGAGGAAATTTTCAAGTATTTTAAATTCGGCAATGTAGAAAATATTTGTAATCGCTCTTCATCTAAATCAGTGAGGTAAATTCCTTCTATCATTTGATTACCGGCCAGCGATTCATAATTCACATATTTCTTCTTACTTTTTTTCAGAGGCGTAAATAAATCAACAATCCGAGTATCTTCTTCCAATGTAGCAAGATCAAAGTTCTCCACTCTCCGAGTCCCCTCCATCACGCCCAAATGAGCATAATAGGAGACAGGAGATTTCTCGTCCAGCAAATATTGCTCCCAGTTCATCTTGTTCTCTCATCCTTCTCAAAGACGACCGTGCTGCATTAACACAGTCTCAGATTAAACTTCTGAAGAAATTTGATTCTTTGAATTTCACAATGAATGCCTTTAACGTATCATCCGCTGCGAATCAGGCACTTTTTCATTTTGAATTACGAATTGCAATATCTCATCCTCATCAATTTTATACCCTGGTTTATCCTTTGGAATTGCAGCCAGAGGCGTTTGAAGCAACTGATGTTCTATATTAGGGGTAGCCAGCCCCTCTTTTTCTCGTATGAATTGAATGCAATAATAATCGTAAGGAATACAGGCAAACGATAAAATTTCACATGATTTATCTGGCGTGTCGCTTAGACTATAGATGTGAAAATCACATAATTCATACAGATGCTCTCCAAAATGATTTGTATCGTTCCAACTGCGCATTAATTTTTGGTAGACATGATCTTCTGGTAAAATATCAAACAATTCAGGCATGTCTCCCGTTTTCCATTTGTGATATAGGCATGTCATAAAAACATGGTGCGTATTATTCTCCGCATAAAAATCTCGATCTTTCGAGAACATATTCGTTGTATATTTGTAGGTTAGCTCTGCAATATCTTCATAACCCCACAATAAGGAAAGCCCGATAAGCCCTCCTATTTGACTGTCCGATACACTCCCCCTACTAGGATTGCTTTTGATCATTTGAATCAGCCAAAAAAGTTGCTGCTCTAATAAAATCCATGCTGATGGTTCCCCATTTAGTATTCTATGTTTTGCATTCATTTCAAGGTGAACACCTATTCCCATTTTCAAGCGATCCGCTAAACGATTTCGTTCGTTTTTTTCAATTAAGTCCTTCATTTCGTTCATTCTATTATCTCGTAATTCCTTCACTTCTTCGTCTGAGATTACTCGCTTTTTGTACGCTTTCATCGCTCGATCAAAATACTTCCAATATTTATTAGCACGCATTCTTTCACTTCCTTTTTGAAGTCATACAGCTAAAGGAAATTGCGAATAAGCATCTTGTATTTATATATATTCGACAACCTTTAAAAATACAGGATCTGTATCAACCTCTATTAACCCCTCAATGACTGGAAACAAATCTTTAATAAGTGGGTGTTCAATATTTTCTACATCCATTCCCATTCTTTTTCTTAGCAATAGAGGTGCTACTATTTCTGATGGTAAAAGCATTTTGACTTCCGTATCAAATTCCTGGTACATTTTTGTTCGACTTAAATGAAATTCACAAGCTTGATTCGCAGAAGCATTGATGTCTTTCTTTGTTTCATCCGTCAAATCGTTAAACAAATTAGAATATATGTCATTAAGCGGTTTGGGGAATTCATAGGAAATTTCTTTATCCTTATAAAATATTGAAAACATTTTGTTCACAAACTGGCAAACTGATTCGGGTGGCTCTACATTAAAATCGATATTCTCGGGCGAGGTGTATTCCAACAATTTACGTGCTTTATCTACTTCTAGTAAAATTAATAGATTACAAGCAGACAAACATACATCTACAAACCAAATTGGTTTAATATCCCCTTGTTTTCCTGCTGCATATAATAGAGGATCTATTGTTCCCCATAACATACTTTGTTTAAGTGAATATGAATAATCACCCTTGTTGTTCAAATAGCGTTCTAAAAAGTCAGCACAATACCATGTTGAAAGTATATTACATGTATTACCCAAGGTAATATAATCTTTTTTTTCTTTAGAACCTTCTAAAAATTTCCCTATAATCGTATAACTTTCTTCATACATATAAGGCCGTTCTTTTTCTGCGAACCCCTTGCTCCATCTTTTAACTTTATTCTGTATTTTTTTATGAAGATTGCTTTCCAACCGTAATCCCCCTCTCACGTCCTATGCTTGAATATAATCAAAGATCATTTTTATTCATATTGAGAACATTCATACAACAAATTGTTTTTAAAGTCATCCGCGGATACTCTTACAACGTCTGGATCTTCCGGAACTTTGAATACAACTACATGCGTTCCTTCTTCTAACAGGTTAGGCAATATCTCATCTAAGAGTTTATCTAAATGTATTTTTTGTATTTGACAGTTCTCCCATTCATCTTCGATACATTTCATAGCGTACTCTTTAAATGGCCAAATCGGCATAGACAGATTTCCCTCTTTATCTGAGGTTGTAACAAACCCATCATTTAATTTCAAAGACCACGCCTCTTCCCAGTCTGCAATACGTTTTACGGAATAAATATATCGATCTCTAGCTGATCTTTTTATCATGGCTTTAAACTCTGGACTTGATTCAAATCCCTTACCCATATGGTTCTCCTCATTTCTTCTTTAGTTCAGTTCAGCCAACATAAAACTATCTTTATTTATCAAGATCTACAGACCAATCAATCTCTTCTTTAAACCAATTGTTCAATTTTGTTGAACCATTATCCATTTTCAAAGGGATTTCTCTTGCCCACATTTTAATGTCATTTATGAACATCTCTTTATCAAGTCCTTCGAAGTTGTGTTTCTTTAGCGCAGTGTTTAGGAACTCTAAAAATAGATTCCCCAAATGATACCGTTGCTCTACTTTATACATTTTTTCATATTCTTCTACCTTGACTGCAAGATCGATTGTCAGATAGTTATCTTTTTTTGTGTATCTAATAAATGACCTTCTTCCATAGGATTCAGGCAAGCATCTAAAAGCTATCCCGATCGAGATATCAACATGACCATATTTTGAGTTTATGTTAGATTCCAATGCGCTACTTAATTCACTTGCTAAATCACCAACTCTCGCACCTGCAGTATCTGAGACGATTGAAAAATCCATGTAGCGCACCTCCTAATCAGAAATGATTCTTTTCTCTTTCAGAAACAGAAACCAATCATCCTGTTCAGAATCCGGGATCACCCTGCAATATCCAGATCCAAACACATCATTTATCAAAAAGAAATCTAATTCTCCAAAGCCATTCATCGTAGTTCCGTCTTCATCCAATTTATAAACATTCCCGTCAAATCTGTTCATTATTAAGGGTTCATAGAGAATCTGGCCTATTGCTAACCATGATTCTTTGTCATCTTGAATATCTGAGAGAACATATTGACGACTCTCAAATTCACTGTAACTCCAGAAATCAATATCACCACATCGTGCTCCATTTGTTATTTTTAATAAGTCGTAGTATTTCCCTAGCTTTAACGAATCAGCTTCTTCATGAATCCCCGTGAACCCATCATTTAATTTTCCAAAAATAATCGTTGAGGGATCTTCTTTTAAACCTTCTTTTAGGCAATCAATTATTTTTTTAATGTCTTCGTTCATTCAAATCCATCCTCTACTTAAAAAGAATCTTGAATTCTGTAGCCTGCTTTTTGTGCCAACTCCTTAATTTCATTAATGTCAGTTGATGGAACCGTGATTAGAACGTATCAGTCACTTTCAATATCCAAACATGCCAACGAGACTCCCTTTTCACTTAGCCTTTTGGAAATTTCATTTAAATATTGGGATGTTGGCAGCTCATCAAATTCTCCATCCTCAAAATCTTCCCAGCTTATGCACGCCATTTTCTTTCTATCTAGCAATTCATCAACAACATCGCATAGGTATAAACCTGATTCTTTCCAATCGATTTCAAATGCCAAATCATGATCAAGAAGTGCGTCAACCAAAGAAATCCATGCCAATTGATCAATCGGGCTATCGATCCCTCTTTCATCCAGCCGCTCTTTGAAATTCTCGAAATAGACTTCTGGCTTTTCTATAGCTAATGAAACCTCTGAATAAATTTCTTCTTCCACATCATATGAAAGCCTTTGCACAAGTAACAGCATTGCATTCATACACTCACTCCTTTTCTACCTAACAGTTGAAGGTTTAACGTATCATGCGCTGCGAATCAGGTACTTTTTCATTTTGAATGACGAATTGCAATATCTCATCATCATCAATGTTATACCCTGGTTTATCCTTTGGAATTTCGGCCAGAGGTGTTTGAAGCAACGGATGCTCTATATTAGGGGTAGCTAGTCCCTCTTTTTCTCTTATGAATTGAATGCAATAATAATCGTAAGGTATACAGTCAAACGATAATATTTCACTTAATTTATATGGCGTGTCGCTTAGACTATAGATGTGAAAATCACATAGTTCATACAGATGCTCTCCAAAATTACTTGTATCGTTCCAACTGCGCATTAACTTTTGGTAGACATGATCTTCCGGTAAAATATCAAACAATTCAGGCATGTCTCCCGTTTTCCATTTGTGATATAGGCAGGTCATAAAAACATGATGAGTCTTATTCTCAGCATAGAAATCTCGATCTTTCATAAACATATTCGTTGCATATTGGTAGGTTAGCTCTGCAATATCTTCATAGCCCCACAATAAGGAAAGCCCGATAAGTCCCCCTATTTCCCTGGCTGATACATCCTCTCTACTTGGATTGCTTTTAATCATTTGAAATAACCAAAAAAGTTGCTGCTCTAATAAAACCCATCCTGATGGTTCCCCATTGAGTATTCTATGTTTTGCATTCATTTCAAGGTGAACACCAATTAATAACCCTAAACGTTCCGCTAAACGATTTCGTTCATTTTTTTGAATGAAGTCTTTCATTTCATTCAGTCGAGCATCACGTATTTCTTTCACTTCTTCGTCTGAGATTACTCGTTTTTTGTACTCTTTTATCGCTCGTTCAAAATACTTCCAATATTTATTCGCGCGCATTCTTCCACCCCTTCACATTAAGAATATTGCCAATAGCTCTTTATGGGGTTCTCAATCGAATCTTCTAACATTTGTGCATATAAATAGACAGAACCGAACGCGAAGGGATAACTTTTTCTCGGCTTTATGAGTGTATCTGGATACCCATCCTCATCGACCTGGAATAGAAAATCAAAACCGTCATCATGCAACCCCTTATAGTAATACTTTTCTCCCTGGATATGCCTTGGAGTTCCTCCAAATTTGATAAGAAAACGTTCTTCAAATGACGCTTTATCACTTACAATGTTGGCTTCTGAAATATAGTGCTTTACTAAATCAGGATCGGTAAAAGTATCAAGTTTACTCTCTTCTGTTTTAGGATGTTTCATTGTGAATAATGAACAATTGGGATATCTATTTTTAGAAATACGATCTTCAAACTGTTTAGGAGCGAATATGGAGATCATCTCAGTTTCATCAAAAGGGTTAACGATAGACAAATAAAAATACCTCTCCATATCCTTATTTACCATGTCTTCTAGTTCATCAAAATAAGCCGGTGCATTCCCTCCGATCCATCCATTGCGGCAATCATTTTCACTCGTTTGAAAAAGCATACACTCTTTTCGTTCTTTAAGCATTTTGAAATCTCCCATTGTGATCTCCCTTCTCTATTTACATTTCAGGTGATACCGTCCTGTCCATCTCCTCATCATACTTCGACATTTATCGAGTTAAATCCTAACAAAAGGGGACTTGAATGAGCTTCTGACAATAGTCGATTTCGGCTTCGAGCATGTCCACCGTATTATTAGCAGGAAGCCTTTCCTTTAGTGATTCATCGACAGTGTAAATGGCTTTTCTCAATTTGCGGGAGCGCTCTTGGAGAATCTCTTGCGGCGATTTGTGGTTGTAGCGTGCTTTTGTATGCGCTGCGTCCACAATAATAGAGGTGCTTTTCAGAATGCCCTGCTCGATAGCTAATTCGACTGACTTTCCAATCAGCATGTCCAACAGATTCAGGTCTTTGAGCCTCAGCTTGCGGAACTTGGTGAGTGAACTTGGGTCGATGACTGGTTCTTCCGGCGTCATTTGAAGGAAGTATTTGAACGACATGTCGTATCGGGAACGCTCAACCAAATCCACGTCCGATAGCTCGAAAATGGCTTTCAGAAGTAAATATTTAAACATCCGAACAGGGTCAATGGCGTTCCGGCCATTGTCCAGACAGTAGTTCGTTTTCAATTCATCGTAGACGAAGGAGAAGTCCACCAACTCGTTAATTTGACGAAGCATATTATCTTTCGGCACCACAAGGTCATATAGAGCCGTGTAGGAGCTAAATGCAAACGAGATTTGAGGCTGGAACATTGGACTTCAACCCTTTCAATGTGATTTTTTCATTATACAGCAAAGAAGGCACTACTCCTCCAACAATCTTGGAGAAGAGTACCTTCTTTGGCTAAAGAACTTTTTCAGTGGCCTCCGTTACCGATAGGGCATTGTCCTTCCTTACTCGTGAATAACAACAAGCGGTATGATATAAAATGAGTGGGTAGGCGGTAGTAAGATGGCCTCATTTATGAACCTTCCAACCCGTCGTTCTGGTCTGTAAATCCCACAGCCTGTTATATAGGCCGCCGCTTCTGAGCAGTTCCTCATGTGTCCCCCGCTCTACGACTTTGCCTTTGTCCATCACGATGATCTTATCTGCCTTTACAACGGTTTTCAGCCGATGAGCGATCATAATGACCGTGCGCCCCCGAATCAAGCGGCTGATTGCTTTTTGCATTTCCACCTCGTTCTCCGGGTCAAGGGAGGAAGTGGCCTCGTCGAGCAAAATCACCGGCGCGTTCTTAAGTATAGCCCGGGCAATGGAAATACGTTGACGCTCTCCGCCAGAGAGCGTAGATCCGCCTTCGCCGACCATTGTGTCATACCCATGCGGCAGTTTCATGATGAAATCATGACAACAGGCTTCTTTGGCCGCTGCCTCAACCTCCTCTTGAGTCGCATCTTCTCGCCCGTAACGGATGTTATTGCGGATTGTGTCCTGGAACAGGTATACATCCTGGAATACCATAGAGATTTTCTTCATTAATATCTCCGGATCAAGCTCGCATTCATTCACGCCGCCGAACAGCACTTTTCCTGCCTGCGGATCATAGAACCGCGCAATCAGGCGCAGCAGTGTACTTTTCCCGCTTCCCGAAGGGCCTACGATAGCAGTCAGCTCGCCTTCCTCCATCCGGACAGTAACGTCGTCCAATACGATATTGCTCTTGTAAGCGAACGTTACATTTTCAAACCGGATATCATGGATTTGCGGAGGTTCTTTGTCACCCTTCATGACTGGCTCCTCCAGCAGACTGACGATGCGTTCACCCGCCAAGACGTCATATTTAAACGAAGGCAGACGCATGATCGCAACCGATAGCGGATCGAAAATTCGGGTGCCCATGAGCAAAAACATGGCAAACAGCGGTACCCTGATTCCACCGTCCAAAATAAGATACACGCCTAGAATCGTCATGAGAGATAATCCCATTTGAATAAAGGCAATAGCAACTAAAAAGAAAGGTCCAAGTCCACCTTCCAGTTTGATGCTTTCTTTCATATATCTATAAAAACTATGATCTAATCTTTTAAAATTTTCTCCGCGCAGATTGTAGGCCTTGATCATTTTCATGCCAAACAGATATTCCTGCAAATGGTTCGCTTGAACGATCTTGGCCTCAGCATGACTAGTGCCGATCTTGCGTTCCAAGCTGGAGACTCCCCACAGGATCAGTATCGTTACGGGAAATCCGGCAAACATCGCCGCCGCCATGCGCCAGTCCAAGAAAATCAGCCCGATAAAAGCGAATACCGGTATAATGGCACCGCTTATCAGCTGTGCCAAATTGTTGGTCCCCGCATTTTCCAGCTGGGTAAAATCATTCATCATCGTATGTCCCAATTCGCCGGGACTTTTGCTCATCAGAAAGCCAAGGGGAAGTTTTCGTATATGCTCGGCCAAATTGGCCCGCCCTTCGGCAGAAGTTTCATATGCGCCACGATAGATGGAGCGGTATGCCATTCGCTCGCATGCCAACACGAGAACAAGGAACACAACCATGCCACCCCATGCATACCACAACTTCTCCATATTCAGGAGTCCCTGTTCCCCGCTGTAGTAAGCGTAAATAGTGCTTATGGCCAAGGCCAGGCAACCGAACGGGAACATGTTCGCCAAATTGGCCAACATCGTCCAGAGGATGGGCTTCAACATTTTCCGGGGGTTGCCCGCCGTAATACAGTACAGTTGTTTCATCATCAGTCGGACGCCACCCTTTCCTGCAATAGATCGATATTCCATTCCGTGGCAAGCGTATAAGCATCCCACATGCTTTTGTATAAACCGCCACGGGACAGAAGTTCATTATGTGAGCCTTTATCGTCGACCAGCCCTTCGTTTAATACTATGATCTGGTCTGCCTCACAGATGGTGGTCAAACGATGCGCTATAATCAGTACCGTCTTCCCCTTGATCAGTTCCTGCAGCGCAAGCTGCATATGATATTCGTTCTCCAGATCAGCGTAGGCAGTCGCTTCATCCAGCACAAGGATAGGCGCGTTTTTAAGAATGGCCCTTGCGACAGAAACCCTCTGTTCCTCTCCTCCCGAAAGATACACGCCGCCTTCACCGATCTTTGTATCATAGCCCTCGGGCAAGTTTTGGATAAACTGATGGCACTGTGCCGCCTTAGCAGCCGCATACACTTCCTCCGTTGTCGCCGTCTGCCTGCCCGCTGCAATATTATTGTAGATGGTATCTGAAAACAGGAACGTATCCTGGAATACGAAAGATAACGTATCCATGAGGTCGTTTGTTCTCATCTTCCGGATATCGATTCCGCCAATCGTGATACTTCCTTTTTGAACGTCCCAAAACCTAGGTATCAAATGCGCGATAGTAGATTTTCCGGATCCAGACGGTCCCACCAAGGCGGTGATTTCCCCTTGAGCTGCAATGAAGCTAATCCCTTGCAGCACCTCCGCACCATTGTCGCTATACGAAAAGGATACATTATGGAACTGAACATCATAGGAGGACGGCGTTAGACAAGTTTCCGGCTCTTGTATGGATGTTTCTGTGAATATCTCATCAATACGTCTGACGCTCTCGACAATGACATTGAGGGTAGATGCAAAACTGTTCAGCTTGAAAACAGGAGTAGAAATACCCGGTGCCAACACGAGGAAAAGCATCAGCGTTGCCGCAAATGCCACGTTGTCAGGATCTCCGCTGATGAATAGCAGGCCTACAGGCAAAATAAAAGTGACCAGCGATATCAGAACAACCTTAAAGGAGACATAGCCGTTTTGAAAATTATCGGTATACTTGACACTGAAATCACGATAGTGAATCATGTCTTGATAGAACTTGCGAAAAGAGCGTACCGTTTGTCCAAAGATTTTAATAGAAGGCATGCCTCGGACATACTGTATGGATGAAGTATTGATATTTTCCAAAGCGTCAAAATACTCCTTCATCCCTTCCTTTGCTTTTTTCCCTGCCATCATGGAAAATTGAAGGCCAAATCCGATCAAAATGGGGATGAAACAGGCCAAAGCGAGCCAAACATTGAATGAAAACATAATGATAGCCATGGCAATAATCATGACTAGCGTATTGATCAAATCAGGCAATTGATGAGCAATAAAAAGCTCGATCTTCTCTACATCGTGCTCTACGATTTTTTTGATTTTACCCGTGGAATTTTTAGTAAAGTAGCCGAGCGGTAGAGACCCGACGTGATTCGACAACTTCTTCCTAATCCCATATAGGATACGATACGCTGCAATATGCGAGCACATCCCCCCGACATACAGAAAGAAATACCCAAGCACCATCCCGGCAGCGCCCCATATCGCCCATCGGATGACATACGACCCATTCACAGCCGAAAGATCCGATGCGTGCTTTAACAATTCGGCCATCACCGCATAGATAGAGAAATACGGAACCAACATTAAAAATACGCTTAGCGTAGACAGGATTCCCGACCACACAAGAAGCGACTTTTTTTCACCTGCCAGCTCCAAAAGTCTGGGAATGCCTGCTTTCTTGTTCTGTTTCAATGTTTCTCCCCCCCATTCTTTTATTTTTAGCCGGTATCTGTTCATCGACTTTGAGCGGGGCCATAAATATATTCAACATACCGCAACGCGAACAAGCCTAGGGTGATTCATGGACTTTTCGCGTTGCGGCAAATCCAATCTATACAATGCCTGCTTTGGTAAAGTGCTTTCGAAGCATCTTCCTGCCCCAAAGACTACCCGCGTACGCCGCAATGGCAGTTACAACTAGTGCCGCGATAAATACCGGTAAATTCACCATACTTAGCAGCTTGTCGTAAAAAGCCGGATCCATTCCTCGAGAGGTCTTAAAATCAATATAGGCTTCCTTCATAAATACCATGGGAGTGTATGCGCCTACAGCATAACCCACCATCAATATCGTATAAGAAATAGCGCCAGCGATAAATTTCGTGCGACCCATAAGCTCGAATACCGCCTCGGCCAAAATTCCGCCAACTATTGTGCAAATCGTCAAGATAGGCATATCTCCAACCAACATCATAAATGACCCAAGCAATATGCCGGTTATGATGAATACGCCGCGAATCGGAGCTTTGGCAACCATCAGCATGACGACAATTCCTCCAGGAATCGCGATAATGGCTGGCAAAAGGAGCCCCGTGACAGGAATTAATCCAAACGCAATCCCAAGAATAGTTACCAAAACCATCAAAATGGCATTTAAGATGCCGATAAGGATCAAACTTCTTACTTTAGACACGCTTTTCGATTTTGCATACATGTCGAACTCTCTCCTTCTTCGCTATCGATTTGGATGACGGATCGAATCTCCGCCAACGTTTCCTTGTTAACTCTAATTTCTCGAATTCCCTTGCTCCCTTCCAGGTGGAGGACACGATCAACGGTGTTCAATATAAACTCATAATCATGGGAGATGACAAAAAGGCATCGGCCTTCTGCGGCGAGTTGGCGGAGCATTTGGCTTACCTTGTGCATGTTGGCTCCGTCTAACCCGCTCGTAGGCTCGTCGAAGAACAACAACTCGGCTTCCTTTAAGCAAGCAATTGCAATCGCAAGCCTTTGCTTCTGCCCCCCAGACAAGGTCGTCGGATGATGCGTCCGGTAGTCCTCGATTCCGAAATACCGAAGCAATTGGCCAGCTTTTTCTTTCACAGACTCCTCTTGTTCCAGTCCTAGTAAAATCTCCTCTTCTACACTGGAGGTGAAAAATTGGTAATCCACTTCCTGCATCACGATGAAGCTGTCGCGCAACCGCTCTCTTGGCGAACGAATGCGCCCGTCTATGCGAACGGTACCCGATTTCTGCCGTTTCATACCCATCAACGTCCGAAAGAGCGTGCTTTTACCGACGCCATTACCGCCGATGATCCCGACCACTTCCCCCGCATACGCTTCAAGCGAGATGTTGTTCAAGATCGGATCTTGTTTTCTATAGTAGAAGGTCACGTTCTCTGCCTGAATAAAAGGCTCGTTCTTCTTTGCCGATTGTTGCGACCTGGCGGCTGGAAGGAGATGCTCAGGACGGACGCTTCTCAAGCCCTGTGCCTTAAACCATACCTCAGGCAACCTAAAAAATTCCGTGCCGCTCCACTCCCCAAGCTTCTTGCCGTCCTCGATCATAATGACGCGATCGGCTAGTTCCCTCAAATAATAGAGCGTGTGCTCCGAAACCACGATGGTGTGCCCGGATTTCTTAAGCCGCTCAAGCGCTTGCCTCAACTGTTTGGTGCCCTGACCGTCTAAATTGGCCGAAGGTTCATCCAACACATAGATTTCGGGAGTGGAAGCGTATACGGAAGCGATTGCAACTTTCTGCTTCTGTCCGCTGGACAGATCGAAAATACGCCGCTTAACAAGTGGAGCAAGCTCCAGTTCAGAAACGGTACGCTCAATGTTCGCTCGCAGTATATGTGCTGGGATTCCCAGATTTTCTCCGGGAAACGCGATTTCCGAAAGAACCTCAAGCGTGAAAAATTGGGAGCGCGGATCTTGAAAGACAGAGCCTACTTTGGAAGCTATCCGTTTGATTTCTTCCTTCGGAACGTCTAACCCGCTTGCTCTGACATCACCCCCTAGCTCCCCTGCGTAGAAGTTCGGAACAAGTCCGTTAATACACCTGGTCATTGTTGTCTTTCCGCAACCGCTTCGGCCCGTCACAACGACGAATTCACCGGGCTTTACCGACAAGTGGAAATGACTCAAGCTTTCTCGTTCTTCCTCTTCATATCGGAACGATACATCATGCAACAATATGGAGATACTATTCATTCCTTCCCTATGATATTTGAAAGTCGACCGGTAAAATCGTAATCCTGCAGCCAAAGCAGAAGGATCGCCGTAAGCACGCATAACAAGGCATAACCGGCATCCATAATGCGAAACCGCACATCGGTCGCCGAAGTCCGCTTTCCGTTGGCATCGACGCCTTTGCTGAGGGCAGCGGCAGACAACTCCTCCGATACTTTGCTGCTTCGAATAAGCAGCGGAACAAGCAGATGCTCCATCGCCTCCATAGGATGCCGAAGCATGCCGAATATCGTCGCGTGAAGTCCTCGCATGACCATGTTTTCACGAATGTAAACAAGCTCCCGCCTGACGGTTGGCACATAACGGTAGGCCATTGCCAGAGGAATAATAATCAAATTCGGGATGCGCATCCGTTCAAGCGCTACGATCATCTCGTTGACTCGCATTCGAGACAAAACGATAACACCTACCATAATTAAGGGAAGAAAACGGTGTGCAATGGCGAGCAATAAAGAAATCGCCGTTACGACTCCATTCGTGGGAAGCTGCATCAACGCATGCTCCAACAGGTACCCTAATATGCTAACAATCGCAAAGACCGCCGCATACTTTCTTAATTCGAGAACCGCCATTACTATGGCAAGAAGAATAGATAGGCCAAGGAGCAACTCCCGGTTATGTAAGAAGAAGCTCAACAAGCAGACGGTTAAAGACATAAAAATGAATACTCGAGGATCTGGTCTGGTTGCACGGAAGCTGATCTTCTGGTTTTCCACCCTTCTCACTCCTTTCGCTTGGCGCGATGGATTTGGATTATCGTAAAGATGATATCCCCAGCTCACACGAAGTATTCTTATATATACTCAACTTTATTTCCTTAGGGAAACTTTATGCGTGCGTTTATGTCATGTATCCTCTGCTCTGCGTCTCTTGTTTTTATGACCTGGTTTGTTATACTAGCCATTAAGTTAGAACTCTCAAACTTTACCACCCTGCCAGATGGAGAGACAATGGGTTTAGGCCACATTTGTCTTTCATCGGCATTCGATTTGTCTCTTATCGTCACTTTACATAGAAAGGAGCTTGCTGTTATGCAGCGGTTTACGATCGAAAGTGAATATACACCTTATCTGGAAGCGATCGGATTTTCCGTCGATCCACATTTTCATGCCGAATCCGCAGTTCGCTTTATTCTTGATCCAGCGTTGGGTGAAGGGAGCGTATGGGTTTACGCCAAGACAGGCCATTTTTTTATACAGTCTATGGACTTTTACTTCTATGAGGATGTTTCGTTCGAATACCCGCAGTTCGACTTTATCAGCTTCGGATATTATGAATCCCTGCTCTATGCAGACGAACATGAGGTCTCTACCTCCCCCTACCTATTGGGGTATAGAAGCTATACTCAGGCTTTCAAATGCGTGATTCCGAAACAGCAGGCGGTAAGAAACCATTGTATTGTGCTCGCGCCCGCTTATTATGAGCATCACTTACGAAAAGCCTATCCGGACGAATACGAGGAATTGCTGACCGCGCTTGAGCAGCATTGCGGATTAATTCATCTCCCCGAGCTTGCTTTGCTTCTTAAGCAATTGACACATTTCTCAGGGAATGGCGCAGCAGCCAGGCTGTATTATGAAAGCAAGGTAGCCGAAACGTTAGCGCTGATCATCGACCATAACCACAAGCGAGGGATGCAAAAAGCGCCTCTTACCGATTTGGATCGCGACGGACTTGCGGCTGTCCTCACCTTTATTGAGAACCAATGTGGCAACTACCGCATTACTCTTGATCAGTTGGCACAGCTAGCTTGCATGTCCCTAACCAAGCTGAAATACACCTTCAAAAAATCGTACAACTGTACGATTTCCGAATACATTAGCCGGATAAGGATGCAAAAAGCGAAGCATGCGCTTGAACATACGCAAATCAGCATTGGGGAACTTGCCCGTAATCTGGGCTACAAAAAGACACGCAGCTTTTCCGATTACTTCTATGCACATACCGGCCTGCTTCCGAGCGAATATAGAAAACTAGCGCAAGGCAGTATATCCTTGCACCCACAGGAGGTTGAATTCGTATGAAACTGAG
Organism: Paenibacillus sp. MER 180; assembly: GCF_023713665.1. Classification (NCBI taxonomy): domain Bacteria; kingdom Bacillati; phylum Bacillota; class Bacilli; order Caryophanales; family Paenibacillaceae; genus Paenibacillus; species Paenibacillus sp. MER 180. The sequence continues at coordinate 36,529 of NZ_JAMAVT010000020.1, forward strand.
CCCCACCATGGAAGATTACTTGGAAACGGTTTTCCTTTTGTCCCAAGAAGGGGCCGGTGCTCGCCTCTCCGATATTGCCGATAAGGTCGGGGTAACGAAGGCCAGCGCGAATCGGGCGGTAGCCACCCTGTCCAGTTTAAGACTCGTTCAGAAAGAGCACTACAAGGAAATCCATCTCACCCCTGAAGGCCTTGCCTATGCAAATCGGATTGTTCATAAGCATGAGGTAATCAAACAATTTTTCATGAACGTCCTCCTAGTCGATGCGGATATTGCCGAGCAAGATGCCTGCATGATCGAGCATGTCATCAGTTCAGACTCGGTTCGAGCCATGCAGCAGTTTGTGACCAATACTCCCGCCAGCAATGCACCTCGCTCTATCCGTACAAATCCGAATGCGGACTAAGGAACGGATCCAGTCGCCGCCAATCATATAAAAAACCCTATCATCTTTGATAGGGTTTTGATGATGGAATCAACGTGTTACCGTAATCAACTCCAATCGTTAACGTGCCCGTATAAATTCTCTCTCCCCATTTCGTAAACTTAGGCCACCCTCCTTGAACCCCATGAGATAGCGTAAGAACGAAATCATTTTCGTTGATGTAGGGACTGAGTTGCCTTGAATTATATGGTGGCAAGGATTCAATTTCATAGGTAAGCTCTTGAGGGAAAAATAATTGCGTTGTTAATATTTCTTTTAAACCATCAATTATTTTGATGTGAATATGAGGCGTTCTAAGATGATACCATGCTGGAATTATGGTCAGAAACTCAACCATGCCATTCACGTCCGTAAACTGGCGACCACGTAGAAATGTTTTATGGTCTGTCGGTGTGGCAGATTGTCCTGGAGCGAAGCTACTATTTTCGTACCCTGAAAATCCTGAATAAACACCACAGGCGTTACTATTCCAAATATCAACGGCCAACCCACAGATGGGTCTGCATCCCTTAACATCAACCACTCTTAATCGAAGTAAGAGGTCAACTCCGTACTGGTCTTCTCGAACATCTTTTCGAATCATGGAGTTCTTCAAATAGAAGGGGCCTTCACTCGTGGAACTCGTAAGTAGACATCTATCTGTATCTTCGAAACTATAGCTTACAATACAAAATTCGTTATACTGCTGTTTCAGGATATTTTTCTTGACCCATTGATTACACGGATTGTTCATATCTCGAAACATACATGCGGTTCTCCTTTAGGTTTCTGATTATACCCTGAGCATATGCCTATATTTCGTAATAAGTGCAATTTGTTTAGGAAACCGCTGTCAGGCGATACATGAATGGGAAACATCCCGATGTCTGAGGGAACGACAATTGACTCAGGCAGAAGTGATAAAGGATTGGGAAAAGTTCTATAGAAGAAAATAAGCTCAAGCGTCGGTCTGGGAAGCCCGGCGCCTGAAACTTTTATAAGGGAATAGCGGCAATTCACATTAAACTGAACCTGATACGATATTGCCTCTGAACATCGTAGCGACACGTTTCGAACTTCTTGCGATGGCTTCAGCCGAACATGAAGCTTCGACTAGCACCATATTTGCATCGTCTCCGACTTTGGGCCACACTCTTTCGCCATTATCATTTAATGGTGTCTTGCCGTCTGTAATAAATTGCAGCGTCCGGGCTAATGCCCGCTCATCGGACCATCCGTACATTTCCGCCAAACGACCGGCGCGTTTCAAAATATCCCCATCTCCAAAAGGCGACCACACGTCAAAAATATTATCGCATCCGACAGCAACATTGACACCTTTCCGATGTAATAGACCGACTGGCGGAAACTTGTGGTTTATCGGTACGCTGGTAATGATGGAGATCCCTGCATCCGCCAGAAGCTCTCCCATGACTTCCGCTTGAGCTTAAGAGATGTCCCCCAGCCAAAGGCATGGCTAACGGAAACCTTGCCTTGCAATCCAGATTCTATCGTTAGCTGGGCCAATCGTTTTATCGTAAACACACCAAGATGATCGGCGTCATGCAAGTGCAGGTCAATGCCCGCGTTTCCTTCTACGGCTAGCTCCACCATTTCCTGCAAGGAAGCTTCGAGATCCCCATCCACCGTGGCTGGATCGACCCCGCCCACGAAGCTTGCTCCTTGGCGATGGGCTTCCCTAACCAACTGTTTCGACTTGGAACGCAATAAACCGTGCTGTGGAAAAGCAACGATTTCGTAGGTCAGCTTGCCTTCAAATGTTTGCAGTGCTCGCTTAACTTGTACTAAATTCTCCAATCCAACCTCAGGATAAACATCGACATGCGTGCGTACATGCGTTACACCAGACTTCACATACATATCAAGCAGCTGTTCCGCACGTTCTTGCGTCGTTGTTTCCAAAGAAGAAAGTACTTGCTTCTCGATTTCAAACCGTTCAAAAATATTGCTAGCAGGTGTTACCGCACGCCATCGATCACCAAGCAATGTTTTATCCAAGTGACAATGTTTTTCGGTAAATGAAGGCAGCACCAGACGCCGTTTCGCATCTTTCTTAGGGAGTTCATTCGGTACGAGCTCAACCGCCGAGGCGATCTTCACCACTTTTCCGTCCTCGATTAAGAGATGATAGCATTCCGTTTTAGTACCCGTAATCTCACCGTTATCTTCCTGAAAACCCGTTTCCAATAGGACATTGGTTAACCAATAAGCAGTATTCAAAGAAGCCATCCTTTCTACGTTCTATGATAAAAGTTCTCCGGCCGCCAGATTCCCCTGAAAGATAACCGCGACCCTTCTTGCTCTTCGTGCAACCGCTTCAGCTGAACAACTTGCATCAACTTCTCGGCCCTTTCTAAGCGAATATTTAAAACAATGGTTTTCTCTCCAGAAGGGGAGCCAGAAATGGTAGGGAGATGGACTACGGAGGAAGAGGCACAAGCTATGCATGACCAAACAGTCTAACGGCTGACTGAGGGCTCATGACAGAAGAGTACGAGGATTTTTTCATTAAGGAAGTTGCAGATACGGATGCGGCATTAGCTATGATGGCTGAAAGTTTCAAAGAGAAGTGGAAAACTGGATTTAACTACTCAGTAGCTACCCCAGTACATTTCTTAGGTGAATCGTTGGGCGAACTTGAGAAAAGCCCTATGCTGCAAAAGAACATCTATTATTGCTTGCTTCTTTATCAGTACTCGGCATACCTAGATAAAGGTGAATATCTAAATGACATCGCTAAAAAGGAAGTAACCAAATGGGAGTGCGTTGGGGGATTGTGCATCTACTTGCAAGCCCTCCTACATTCGTTGCTAATCCATGACAAGCTGTGTAGTGAGAATGAGATAAGGTACTGCCAAGGTCTGTATAGGCATGAATGTAGAGCGGACAATCTGCTTGGTCAGTTTTTTGGAAAAAATCAGTACGACTTACATGCTTGGTTAGAGCTTAATGGTGCTATCTTAGATATAGCGATTAAACAAGAGGAACAGTTCTTCGAGTCTAAGGAAAAGCCGTTTATCACTGGTAAGGTTCCAGAAGGGTTGGAACTGATCGGATACCGAGAAGTCACAAAACTGCTAAAGACTATGCTAGGGTGGCGGCTAAATCGAGCGGCATGAAGTATAATGACTGGATAGCCATGCATTCAAGAGAAGCGACAAAAGCATATTTGCTGTTATAAGTTTCAATAAGGATGTCCGTATAGGGCATCTTTTTATTTGAAATAAATAAGAATTCATGTCAATTTTCGACATCAAATGAACTTTGTGTATGTTACATTAAAGACAGTCACACTTACAAGTGATTATCTATGTCAAATTAAGGAGGTGGAATGTTGTGAAGTTAATTTTTCCTGCCTTATTCGCTGTGACATTTGTTGTATTTTTTGGAATAGACCTACTTGGTCTAAAAGGGATTTATAGGTATTCCACAGCATGTATCTTTTTGTTTTTCCCGATGTTTCTAATTTTCAAATCTGAAAAATTAAACAAAAAAATCCCATTGATGTGGGGCATTCTGTTAATTACACTGTTATTTGTTGCTTCGATTCTGATTCCAGCTCTGATGGTATAATATCTTAATTTATACTATTATTTACTATACTTGGGAAATATGATATATTTTATTCAGGCGGAAATTCGTCAATAAATAATAAGGAGTTGCATAGATGAAAAAATACATTTCAGCAATCTTGTCATTAAGTTTGTTCTTCTCATTGTTTGCATCCGTTGTAACGGCTAATCCTGTCACTAATCAAACCGAAGTGCTTCAAGAAAGTCTACAAACGAAGAAATTAAACGTCAACGGTGTAAATGTCGAAATTGTGGGCGTGAATGGTTCTCCTGTTTTTGATTCCTCTTCTGAACTTTATCAGGAGACAATCATGGATGTGAAAAACTTGATCTCTGGAACAAATAATGAAAATCCAAGTGTGCTTTGGGACCCAGATCAGACTTCAAGTGAGAGATTCACACCAGAAGTTTATAACACCTTTACTACTGATACTTACAGTACAGTTAAACGCGCACTAGAGGCTTCGCTTGCAGCGTCGGCAGCATTAATTTCGGCAATCGTATCAAAAGACGCTACTACATCTGCAATTGTAGGATCTTTTACAGCCGTTGCTGCAAACTGGATTGTTGATGCTTTAAAACCGTCTCACACTGCAACGTTCTTCATTAAGGCATGGAGTCCTTACTATAACAGAAGTATTTATAAAATGGTTACAAATATTTATGAGGACAACGAAAGAAAGAAATTGAAAGAAATTAAAATTTCAACACCTCTTGATTTAGTAAATAAAAATCAGTTTAGAGCTATTTAGAAATAACCTCTTCACATCCTCATAAACTTTTAACTCATCTATGATTGCCCAATAAAAGAAGAGCAGATTGCTCACGCACAGTGGGTCAGTCTGTTTTTCTTTTATTATTCATTAAGTCAAGATAGTCAAAGCCAAAGACATTAGTACAAAACACGGATTTGATAAAACAGTCTATATGTAATACTATACATAATGATTATGTATCAAAGCTTTTACTCTTAACACAGTCATTATTAACTACAAGTTTAATGTTTGGCTTCTTGTTTAGTTCGGCTTTAATTTGCTTCCACCAATGGTAATGAAGTGCTAATCGTTCAAGCAGAAGATCTACGCCTTTTTCAAAATTAGCCCGATCGTTTATAGGAATACTCGATACTGATTTAACAACTTCTTCGTTCATACGAATACTAGGAATCTTCTTTAACAGCCTCATAAAACGCTCCTCCGCTGTCATTTCCCAGACCTCTTTAGTCATCGTTTCAGCCTCCTTCATATAACTCTATTATTTCCAAGTTAATGAGTAATAAACTTGTTGTCCGGTGAGTAATAAAATGGCTGTTTTCTATTTATACAAAAACAATTCCGACCTCGGCCAGTCGGAATTGTCCCTTAATACACGTATATTCTATGTACCAACGCAGATGTATTGTTCGTAATTAAAGCAATTTTGGAGCTGCTCTAGGAAGACGTTCGTTCGGATATTGTTAGTTACAAGTGCTAATTTCTTGATCGTTTCTTCTTCTGCATTTCTAGTATTAATTCATCCAGTTGTCGGCTAATTTCAACTACTTCTTCGTCTATAAAGCCACCTTTAATCTGAAAAATTTCTTTAAGTTTCTTCCTTAGTTCAATAATTCTATTCTCTAAAGAGTCTATAATCACTCACCTCGCGTACATTATCTCTTCTGAGTATAATGCACGTTCCAGTAAGATATGTTAGAAAATGACACTTCAACACATTGTCGAAAAATGAAAAAGAGTAACACCATATTGGGTGCTACTCTTTTCACTGCCTAAAACGGATGAACACTTCCAGAGCCACCAGTAAACTGGACTACTGCTTCGGAGATAAAAACTGCAATAAGAAGGGTGCTAAAAACCAATTGACTAAATTTGCTTTTCATGACAATCCCTCCAATTTAGAGCTTCGATGATAGTAATCCCTTAATTTATCAAGTGTAGACTGAGGTGAAACGTTATTCATAAAATGGATATGCATTGCGGTATTCAAAGCTTCTTTTTCCTTTGACGCATTATCTATTTTGGAGTACCATAAGGCACATTCTACCATGTGTTCAATACTTTTGTCTATGTCGCCCACAGTCTTATAATACTCTGCCTTGATCCAAAGATAATCAGCATATGTAGCACAAACTAATGCATTTCTTTTATCCACGAGAGATGCAGTTGCCCTTTCATTTTCCAGAATAGCTTTTGCTCCTTCAATATTATTTTGCTGTAAGTACAATTGAAGTAATTGTTTAGATGCAGGAATAATTGAGTCATTGCTACACGTCTGTAAAAAAGCTAACAGTAGCTCCTCTGCTTTTGACGTTTCTCCTCTTCTAACCATGTAAAACGCATCCATAAGAACGACATTATCTTTTGTATGCGGATAAGAAAAGTCTTTATATTGCAGTAGGTACAATTCTGATTCAGTGTACGCCCCAATGCTGAAATACGCATCGATAAGGACGCCAAGTGCATCTGCTTTGAAATGACTATCTCCGTTTTTCAATACTTTTTTACAATAATCAATGCATTCATTGTGATAATTTAGAGTATACGCATGAATAGCTAACTTGTAATATAGACTTACTCGCTCTTCGGACGATAAGAAATCAACATATTGGAGAACGTATTTCCCATTTTGATAGGTTTCTTTTAACTTGGAAAAGTCGTATCGTTCAATTAGATATCGTTGATACAATCCTTTTGCAATATAGGGCATGATTCCATGTGATCGTGAATAGTCAATGATGAGGTTATATAAGGACAATTTGATGGAGGTGTCTTCTATGGAGTTGATTTGTTGATACAGCTTTTCGGTTAAGTCAATGCTGTCTTCATTCGGAGATTCAAGGTATTTTGTTGCAACTTTCTTAATTAGTTCAGCATTACTTCCTTCTGAAATCGCTGATTGCAACATACTCAGTAATGTCTCAGCCTTTTTCTCAATCTCAGCATAATAATCAACCAATGTTTCAAAAGGAATATTCAATGCAGTAGCTAACAAATGTACGCTCGAAAATTCTGGACGCTTTACTTCTCCGTTTTCGATTCTTGATATTGTCCCTCTAGGTACGCCCGATAATTCTGACAATTGAGTGATCGTCATATCTAACGAGCGCCTTTTATCTTGGATTAGTTCACCGATTGTTGAAATTATTTTTGCGTCCAATACCATCCCTCCTTTTAACATTTTACCACCTATATTTTACCATGTTGTGAAGGGCATGTAAATTGAGAATGATATTTTGAGGTAAAAATAACATAAAAAAGGAAGAACTCACCCCTTGGATCGATTGCCAAATATCTCCTTTAACTCCTTGACAATCACTCCTGTGCCATAAGTGTCTTTTCGCTTGAAACCGTAGCTTTTAATTGCAGCGTATAACCTTGACAGTTCATCATCTGGGATAGTTATGATAACTGGTTGCTGTGGAAGGCTGCCATGAGTTGCTGCGTACTCAGCGGCTTCATAGGCATTTATAGGATTTGTTGATACTGTTTCAATATCGTACACGCAGGATACCTTGGCAACAGGCAACAAGCGCGGAAGTAATTCCTGTTCTTCCTCCAGCCTTGTCAGAAGTCCTTTGCGTGGAATCGTTGGCGCCTTCCATGGGCACTGTAGTATATCTTATCAAGATGTATATGCATATCGCGGAATGATGGGAGCATCAGATATCCATTTGCATCCCGTTTCTAAAGGTTGATCTGCGGGGACGATTTCGCTGATTTTCCCATCTACAATCTGTACATGAAAAAGCCCTGTTTCTGTCCCAGTTACGATGCCATTCTCATATTGATAACCAGTTTCCAACCGCACATTCGTTAACCAGTAAGCATTGTCCGCCACTTCCGTCTCCTCCTTCGTTGCAACTGTTTTCCCAAACCAGCCAGTAAGACAGCATTACAATCAGCAAGAGACGAGACGTCGCTCGGTCTCCTTTATCGTGCTTTACAACTATGCTAACATGAAGGCGATCAAACGAAAAATATATAATAAATAAGTTATCTATATGTTTTTCATTTAAGAGAAAGGAGTCTATGCAACGATGGATATCAGACAGCTTCGCTATTTTATTGCGATTGTGGAGGAATAAAGCATATCAGCCGCAGCGAGAAGACTTCATATTTCTCAACCGCCTCTAAGCCAACAATTGAGAGCAATGGAAGAGGAACTCGGTGCAATATTGTTGGAGAGAAACGGTAAACACATGGAAGTAACGGATGCAGGCAAGACCTTATATTCCTATGCCTTGCAAATGGATCAATTAATGCAAGAGGCAAAAATGGAAGTGAATGAGGTCGGAAATGGGGTAAACGGCAAATTGACGATGGGTGTAAATACGTTTTCGGTTCCTGATTTGCCTGAAATCCTACATCAATTTCAAAAGCACTATCCAAAGGTAACGTACAAAATCCAGCAAAATGAGTCCGCTCATCTGTGTCAGCTAGTCCGGGATCGGGCTGTCGAATTAGCATTCATACGATTACCGCTTGAATTGGACGATTTCTCAGTTCTTCACCTGTATACCGAACCGTTTTATTTGATTACATCCCAGAAACAGAAACGGTTTGAACATGAAGTAACGCTTGCGGACATGGCTAACGAGCGACTCTTATTGCCAAGCACGCAGGGATTAGGTGTACACTATTTAATCTTGGAGGCATACTCAAGGCTTGATATGCATCCCCCTGTTGTCGGCGAATGTTCCGATATAGCCCTGTTGATGGAGTTGGTTTCCACTGACTTTTGTTCGTCGATCGTTCCGGAAACATTGCTTCATCGGCATAAAGGGTTTTCGATTCATGCGTACAAAATTTCTTCTACCGTTGGGATGTCTTCTCCGCTGGGGCTAATATGGCTCAAAAATCACCGCTTATCCAACACGGCCTGGAATTTTATCGATTTGTTCAAAAAAGAAGGAAGGGTCTGAACACAGATATATCTTATTATTAATCTTTCCATACCTACAGTGAACAGCACTCCACATGTGTGGAAAGCCCATTATTGGCAATTAGAGACTAAGAGCCTATATCCCCTGAATTAAAAGATTCCTAAAATATAAAGAATTATTATAGCTCCATTTTCTTGAATTTTTATCCGATCAATGAGCCTTTGAAAAATACTACAAAGAATTTCCTTATTTGTAATATCAAGTTCAGTAAAGCGTTGAAGCTCCGATTGAAATTGCTTCATGAATGCTTCATTTCGTTGCTCCTGCTCAATTAATTCGTTCAAGTCTTTTAACTTTGAATCACTTTTGATTTCAGTAGAACGAATAAACGGAATAACATCATTATCCAACTTGCGCTGTGAAAAGAGCCAAGGTATAAATTCTCCTTAGCTCTTTTCCAACACTATTATTTACCTAAAAGACTGATAAATTTGCTCAGTTCTTCTTTGGCTTCATCAGTTGTCCCGTTCAACTCACTCAATAACCCAAACAAGTTATCATATGAATTCGCAATTTCTGCTCTAACTTCTACCAACTCTTGAGCCACTTGTGAAAGTGGAATAACTTCTTCTTCTTCAAACGTGTCGACATAACGTGGAATGTTCAAATTGTAATCATTTTCTTTGATTTCATCCAAAGATGCCACATGAGCATATTTCTCAACATCTTCACGGTTACTGTAAGTTTCGATAATTTTGTTAATATTCTCAGCAGAGAGTTTGTTTTGGTTCTTACCCTTTTCAAATTCATTTGAAGCATCAATAAACAAAATATCTTTATTCTTTCGAGCTTCACGACCTTTGAACACCAGCACACATGTTGGGATACTTGTCCCATAGAACAAGTTAGCTGGCAATCCAATAACCGCATCTAACAGATTGTTATCGATGATATTCTTACGGATTTTACCTTCAGATGCACCGCGGAAGAGTACACCATGTGGCAGCACGATAGCCATTGTTCCAGCTTTATCTAAATGGTACAATCCATGAAGAACAAAAGCATAATCTGCCTTAGATGCAGGTGCTACACCATAACCCTTGAAACGTGTGTCTTTTTCTCGGTCAACGTCTTTTATATCCCAATTTTGAGAATATGGGGGGTTAGCTACGACTGCGTCGAACTTCAAAGGAATTTGTGTGCCATCTTTTTCAGCAAATGGCCAGTCAACATCAAGTGTGTCTGCACGATTCAACTCCATATTGCGATAATTAACACCATGCATCATCAAGTTCATGCGAGCTAAGTTATAAGTCGTAGTATTCAACTCTTGGCCGTAAAAATCAACGCTTCCTTCTTCATCACCATTTGGCAATTCTTTTTGAACTGTCAAAAGAAGTGAACCTGATCCCATTGTAGGGTCATATACGCGGAATTGATCTCCAGTACCATCCGCATTAATCGTGACAATTTTTGCCAGAATTTGACTAACTTCATGAGGTGTATAGAATTCCCCACCTTTTTTCCCAGCATTGGCAGCAAACTGTCCAATCAAATACTCGTACACGTCACCCAAAATGTCACGTCCTGAATCATCTTTGAAAGTGAACTCGTTGATCATCAAAACGATATCATTCAAAGCCTTCGCACGTTCATTTGTACTTGAGCCAAGACGTGTATCCCCGAGGTTAACATCTGAGAATACGTTAGCAAAGTCCGCTTCTGCGACTGCGTTACGTTTAGCATTTGTATTGAATGAATCAAACATGTCTTGGAAGTCACTAGCTTTGATTTTGTGATTTTCAATTTTAGATACGATTTTGTCCCAAGTGTAGGATGGATCAATCGCATATCCGATCCCTTTACTGATTTCTTCAAGGTAATCTTCTTTTTCTGTGTCATCTTTCACTTCGTAGAACTCTTCCAACTCATTGACTTTTAAGTATTCATCTTGATTTTCTGATAAGTAGCGATAGAACATAAATGGCAAAATATAGTTCTTATATTCACTCGCATCCATTGTCCCACGCAATTTGTTAGCCATTTCCCATAGCTTTGATGTAATATCTGTTGCATTACTCATTTGTGTAGTCTCCTTTTCTTATACAAACATTTGTTGAATTAGTGATTTCTTCAAATTTTCAAGCGAATTTATCTCACGCTGATGAAGGGTGATAAGGTTATCGAGGTGGGTGAAAAAACCGCTAATTTCCGCTTGTTCATCAAGACTTGGCTCTGAAATAATAACGCTATTTAAAATTTCTTGGCTAACATTAAAACGCGTGCTCCCACCTGCTTTACTTTCAATCTGTTTTCTATGAACGTTGTTTAATGAAAGTTCTATAAAGTAAGCGTCGTAATTATTTTTTCTTTTTCCTCGAATGGAAAAGCCGCTATAAAGTGCATATTCATCTTGCAAATAAGCCTTTGCCCACCCGACTTCTTCAGAAACCTCAGAAGAACGAACAAAAACTAAATCACCATTCTCGACTTTGTTTTTTTCTTCAATCTTTTTATCAACACTAACAGAATTTCTTATTTTTTCGTAGGTAAGTGGCTCCTTAGCTAAGATATCCATAACGCTGATCATTTTCCTTCCCTTACCATAGTTCTCTTTTGGGGCATTTATACCATTAGAGAAAGTCATTAAATCACTCAATTCACGCTGTTTCCAAGCGTCAGTAAATCCTTCAAAGCGAATTTCAGGAACGTTGGCTCCATCTTTCGGAAACATTTTTTGAAGGAGACTCTTTTTTGTATCCTTCAGCAGTTGCAACTCACGCCGATGGAGTTCTAGTTGGTAGTCTAGTTTTTCAAAAAAGCGTGCTATTTCAGTCTGCTCCTCGTAGCTAGGTATAGCTACTTTTATGGAGCTTAGAGCAGGGAACTTCAAATTCCACGTATCAGAAGTAAGCCCTTGTGAGTTTATTTGGAAAGTCGAAATCATTTCATGCCTTTTGAAGTTGTAAGCAAAGAATTTTGGATTACTATTTTCTTTCGGTGTGATGACCGTATATGCTGGACTCAAAATACCATTATACGGAGAAAAACCACTTGCTCCCTGCCACATACGCATGGAGTTATACGCAATATCTCCAACTTTTACAACTTTATAATTCGACTTATCCGAACTAGAATTATCTTTTCTGTCTAGGTCTGATGCTTTTACAACACCTGAATTTATCGTTACAGAAATCAATTCTCCTTCAGCAGAACGTTCAGACCTTTCTGTAAAGCAATCTTTAAGCTTGACCTGCTTCCAAACATCTGTAAATTCTGCGAATCTGATTTGAGGTGATTTTGATATTTTATCACTCATTTCTAATCTCCTTTTATTTTAAATATTGAATTGCTAAAGCAATTAACGACAAGCAGCGGTTAAAAAAGTAATCATAATGGCGATTATCTGTAATATCAATTTTATTTGTCTCGTGATGACGGATTCTAAAACTATTACCAATGTCCGTTAGTGCCCTAAATTCAGCATCAAAAATTGTGATAAATTCTGACTTTCCGTTACTCATATCATTTACCACTTTGTTTGCAGAGCCACGTTTGTCAAGATTAGTATAATAAGTTTTCAGACGCTCAAGGGCATCCCATATTTTCTCAACTGAATCTTGGCGAGCTGCTGGATTTGGTGTTTTGTATAATGCAATTGCATCATTCATCAATTCTCTTGTCCCATATTCAGTAATTTGCTGTACGTGTGTCTCTATTGCAGGTGAAAGCAGGTTGTTTTCTATTATACGCTCAATAAGTTTTCCGTGGGTTAATGTAAACAACAACCCCGACTCTTGAAATATTTCGTTTATTTCATTTCGATAATCATCAAAAGCATTTGTTGTATCCAAACAACGGATATCCCAATAATTTTTGTAACGATCATTATTCCATCCTTCAGAAATATCCCTTATATTTTTAGCAACATATTCTATAAGGTCAATTAATGAATATTGGTCATAATCATCATTATATTGTGGGGCAGCTATATGACCATATTCATCCCTGAGAATATTAGGGATTTTTATTGCCATTCTATTTTCAAATTGACTACGATCAAATTCAATATAATACTGATCCACAAAAGAACAATGCTGTTGAAGTTTGAAGATATGTGTTAGATTCTTATAATATTTTTGACATATATTTAATAGCAAAGTATAGACTTCTTTTGAAATTTTACTCGTACGTGCAATTGGTTTTCTTAATCCATGGCGTTCTGTGTATAAATTCATTTCTGTTCTCCTTTTTTAGGCTATATAATTTTATCACTTGACTACTCACCCTTCTTAATTTCGTCAGCCATTTCATAAAATGCCTTACGGAATTCAATACGATATCGTACCCAAGTTAATTCTGCAATCTTTTCAGCTGCAATTTCTTTATAATCAGCTCTTGCGTCATTCATGATTGCTGTTAATTCACCTTGTTTATCCATATCCTCTTGACCTAATCGATGTTTTTTAATCAAGCTTTCAAGTTCCTTAGGTTTTGTACTGTTATCAAGTCCCCAAGTACGGATGAAGTTCGTTAGAAGTTGGATATTTGTATCCTTTTGTGCTTTGTCCATCGCTTGATTCATTTTTTCAACACTTCGAGGTGCTGGATAATGATCAAATTCAAATTCTTTTGAGAATATCTTAGATACAAAGTTGCGCATCTTAGATTTTTCTCTTTCATTATCTGACTTGGCAATTTCAATATGGATTTCATCACGTGTTATTTCCGCTTTCGACATCTCGTTCGCGTGAACTTCGTCAGCCATTCGAGCAATCAAATCAATCAAGTAATCATAGTTGATGGTAACATCGTGAATATGAACCATAGAGAGATTGACTTGTGAAATATCAATGTTTTCTCGCTTAGCACGTCGTTCCTTCAACTCACCGGCGATTACAGTTGTTAAAATGACTTCCTGTTCTTCAGTAATACCTAATCGTTCATAGAACTCTTCAGGGTTATCATAGGCAGAAATAGGATTTTTGTCATCATCTTCGGTATATTGTTTTAACTGACTAAGTAAGCGATTGTACTCTTTCAAATTCTCAAAGACTTCATCTTGTGCTTTTTCACTTGGTGGTAATTGAACAAAATCATCCGTGAGCGTTGAAAGCTTCTTGATGACTTCTTGCATCTCAGCTTGAACCTTGCTAAATGGTTTAGAAATGATACCAGACTCTTCGTTACCATCCTTCAAATCTTCAAGTGAAAGCTGTTCGTCAGCAGATGCACGATTTGAATAGATAGCAAAAGCCTTATTCATTTCATACTCGTTTTGCTCTGGCCAACGATAATTTACGACATTTCCCCAAGGCTTATCGACAAGGTTATGCATTCGGTTTGTACGTGAGTATGCCTGAATCAGGTTACCACCCTTAAGCGTTCGGTCAATATAGAGCGTATTCATTTCAGGGGCATCAAAACCGGTCAAAAGTTGATCAACAACGATAACCAAATCTAAATACTTACCATCATCAGCTGTCTTGTTCAAACGTCGTGCTAAGTCTTCTGTGTAAGCTTTAACTGTCGTCATATCAAAAGCTGTGCCAAACATTGCGTTATAAACTGTGATAGCTCTATGCAAATTCTCGTTCGTTTTCAATTGATGAATACTATTGGATGTATCTACCGAGAAACTCACTGCAACTTTTAATCGTTGATCTGCTGGACGGTTCGCATTTTCTTCAACGAACTTATCGAAGTATTCCATCGCTCTTGGTGTACTTGCTTTGTTACCTCCAACGTGGACAGTAAATAAGGCATTATACTTACGATCATTTGAACGTTTCTTCCAATTATCGAAGATGTCTTTAACTACCAAGTTGACATGTTCTGGGCTATAATCGTAAACACTACCACGAACGTTATCGTCGATATCATCTTCGGTTGGATCTTCGGGAGCCTCGATCGTTTCCTTGAATTCAACATTAAACCCTAAGACGTTTTTATCCGCAATCGCTTCTTTGATTGTGTAAGCATGTAGAATATCACCAAAGATTTCTCGCGTTTCGGGGAATTTGGGTGTACCAGTATAACCGACCCAAGCAGAATTAGGAATAGCTTTTCGGATCGCCTCAAGCATGCCTTCATTTTCAGTGCCATCACCAGTTGAACGATGGGCCTCATCAACGATAAAAAGAATACTTTCATTAAGTGGCTTGAAGCTATCTCGCGTTACATAACGTGACATCTTTTGAATACTTGTAACGATGATGTTCTTATCGCTCTTCTTCGTTAATTTGCGATGGAGGTCTGAGATATTTGCTGTGTCACTCACCACACCAGTTTTCCCTTCAAATCCCGCAACAGGATCATAGGCTTTATAGGCATCAGCTGTTTGGTTTGTAAGCGCAATACGGTCAACCAAGAAGATAACTTTATCTACATTAGATAGACGACTTGCAAGCCAAGCTGTCTTAAAACTTGTGATTGTCTTACCTGAACCCGTAGTGTGCCAAATGTATCCTAACTTTCCATCATCGTATTTGAAGTCAAATTTTCTAACTTTATCAAGCAGACGCTTCGTAGCATAGACTTGATAAGGACGCATGACTTTGATACTTTCTTTGTTTTTAGTACCATCAAGTACCATGTAGCGTGTTGCTAAATCATGAGCCATTGGAATTGACAATGCTTTATCCGCAAACGTCTTCCATGAACGAACAGGGCGCGCATCATCTTCATTCTGCCAGTTGAATGCGAAAGCTCGATTAAAGCTTTTGAATGGCGTATTTGCCATGTAACGAATATCAAACGGTGTCATCGCAATTAGAATCTGCAAGGTTGAAAAGATACCGCTGTATTGTTTCTCAGCAATATACTGTTCCATCTGGTTCAAGGATTCTGTAGTACTGTGAAGTGCTTTCTTTAATTCGATTTGAATAATCGGTAAACCATTAATAAGCAACGTCACGTCAAATCGACGGTTGGGCTTACCATCAATAACTTTTGGTCGATTAATTTGATTTACAACTTGATAAACAGTGTTTCCACCACCAACTTGGGCTTGGTCAAATACTGTCAAAAACACATGCTTACCATTGTCAAGGTCAACTTCAATTTCAGAAACACCGTTAACACCATACAAAAATTGTCCGGCCTGATATGGAGATTCAATACTAGTGATGATTTTCTTCACCTGGTTAAATTCAGTGACAGACAATCGTTCATCTAAACGGGCGCAATTGTTTTGTTCTAGGATCATTTTAAAGTTATCCCAGAGTTGTTCGGTTGTTTTGATGTCTTTTTTGTATTCCCATTGTTTTACTCCACCAATTTTGGTCAAATAATCGATGACTTCATTTTCAAAAGCTAATTCCGATTGACTTTTCATTTAGTTATTCCCCTCTTTAAGGTTTCTTCAATTATTGAGCTCGTAAACTGCTCAATCAAGCCTGCGTATTTGTTTAACTTACTTTGCAGCTTCAATGTTTCTGCGTAAACAGCGCCTATTTTTTTCTGTTCCTCGAGGGGAACAACAGGAATGTTAATTTCCCCAAGAGCACGAAGTGGAATTCTTAGAATAGGGCCACTCCCCTGTAACTCCTTTTCTTTTTGACGCCTCACATCTTTATAAGCATTAAACAAGAAAAGAAAATATCTCTTATCAAGTTGTTCGCTATCAAACTCTATTTTTGTGAAGTTGAGCGACAACACTTTACCAACATTATTTTTACCGACCATTGTTGCAAGCTGTAACGAGTTACTGATAACAACATCACCTTCATTTAACGATGGGCTATTTTGAAATGAACATTTTTCCTCATTTTCAAAAAATACATCCTCATGATTATAATCAGCTTCAAAAGACGGCTGGTCATAATAATTTATTGTTTGATTTTTAAACTGTTTTTGCGCCCTTGTTGGATTTATACCTGGAACGAATGTTACGAACTCTTTTAATCCTCTTTTCTCCAACCAAATCGCCTCCAAACTATAGGTATGATTTTTTGAAATATCTATATATTTCATATTAAATCACCTCAAACCCACTTTGTCAAACGATATTATGTAATAATTATATATTTCATAATATCGTTTGACAAAAGCCTACAGTAATTATTCTACAAGCCATGTTTTTATTTCACCCTTCCGCAAAAAGATCCTCCTGCCAAATTGCTAAATCCTCTCCGTAAAACTCCACTCCCTTTTAATGTCATTCTGTTTCCACAGTCGGCTTCAATAACAAAAAAACCACGCCCATCACAATCAAATCCAACAGTCTCTAAAAGAGAAAAAACCTTGAAACCACCACATTAGGCGATTTCAAGGGTTCTAATTCTTATATTAACTCTAGCAATTCAGTATGTAGGAGAACATGCCGTGGTAAACTCCACTTTCATGTTGGGGATGCGGCAAAAAGTTATGATTGTTTAAGGCTCCCTTGTCACTTGAAAAAGAAATATAAGGCACTTCCATAACGAGACTCATCTATTGAAGTTAGGACGCAAGATTTCAGCCATAAGTCCCTTATACTTTACCAATTGGTTTTACTCTTCTTCGTAGTGGCTCTTCGCTAATACAATATGGGGGGATTAACAATAATTAGGCTCATAGCGCGATTTGACACGGAGCCATTGAGGACTCACGAAAGCCATGATAGGTAAGGATTCCGCATTGCTACCTAGCTTATCATGCCAGCTTCCCCCTGCAACTTGGACATGTTCCTACGGTAATAATAAAGGGATTTTAGAGCCACCGGATTCCAACCCGTAAACCTCAAAACCCCTAACCTATTAGACTTTTAAGCCCTTACTCTTTTACCCTAGATATCCATGCTACACTCTCAACATGTATGATTTGCCTGTCCCTTTACTTTCTTAAGCGAATCTGTCACTTCTCATTTCGTTCCATCAATATTACCACTTCCACATGTGTTGAGTGTTCAGTGAGAACAAAACATGAATTGTGTCCGAAGGAATAGTGTCTGCTCTCTAATAATGATATGGATCTATTCGTTCATCTTAAAGTTTTCTCAGCTCCATAATCGAGATTGTGCATCTGAACATCGGAAAGTAGAGTCCTGCAAAGGCTTATTACGTATAGTCGTTTTCTTCCCAAATTGTATATTCCCCATAACCTAGAAACTCACGCACTTCAAGAACTTCCTTGCCTTTGATAATAATTTCAATACCATCTTCAAATTCCCATTCCATACCAGCCCAGATGCTTGCTCCAAATAGGGTATCATTTTTATCATAAGGATTTCTGTAGATATAAATATCGCTTACTGAAATAAACCGTAAGATATCCCTACCCTGAGCATCCCACAAACCATCTGGGCGTTTCATATCTGGATAACAATCTGTCAGTATATCATTTTTCCAAACGCACATTTTTTTGCATAATTCGTCGACAGTTTCATCAGGTAGATTATTTAAGTAATTTTCAATATATGACTCCGCTTCGTCTAAACTCATGTCTTCCTCTCTAAAATGGTATTCTATGCGTTCATTAGACAAAGCAAACAAACCGAATCCTGAAGTAGCTTCTTCGTTTGATGCATAAATGTCTTCCTCTTTTCCGACATTCTCTAAATGAAATTTTCTATTAATCGGATATTCCCCCAAAAAATATAGTAGTGATAAATCGGTAACTGATAGAACCCACTTTGCAGTAGATTCGACATTCTCATTTATACCCACTAACAAAGTCACAGATTCCACATATGTGGAGTGCTTAATATTGACGTAATTACAGGGTGAATATAGATCTATTGACCAATCGGCGCAGCCGCGCCGTAGAGAAGCCAGTTCTTGTAATCAACATCGTTATCCCCTCTATCACTTAATGCTTCCATTCAGCTAGCGTAGAAGAATCTATAAAAAACCATTCATTCCACCAAATATCCTACCGAGAACATTGAAATATATGAAAAGAAGAGATAATCCAATCGTTATAAAAAGTGTCAAAAACAATTGTTTGCCTTTTTTTGCGATAGAAAGAAACAAAATGATTATCATGAGTAAATAAATTCCCTGCATCCATGGAATCAAATAATAATGTGTATGTACGGGCAAGTACGCATTACGTAAGTTATACCCTTCTGTAAGCAACACCGCCGCCGGAAGGGATAACACAGTATTGGAGAACAATCCGTTCCCACCTGAGTACCACATAATATATGCACAAATAGGTGAGATCACCGCGCATATGCTCAAAAAAATAATGACTTTTTGCGGAAAAAAATGCAATATGAACACTGTATATACATAATACACGGTAAGTAGCGCCACAAAAAATGTAAATACTTTTACAGCCGCTTGCTTAGGCGAATCGCTAAAGACCGATAAAAGCGTTGCTACAAATACCCACACGCCAAGGCGCGATCCAATGTGGTCAAGTATAGGGTTTGCGCCGGGATCATCCACGAGTTTCGCTACTAAACCCAAAACGGCTCCTAAAATAAAAACATATACGATTGAGAAAGCGATTTTCTTCGTATTTGATTTAATGGGAGCTCTAATCCCAGCTAACTTGTTGGGTATTTCCATGATCTGATATTGCACCTCCCAATTATATTGAACTGCAAAAGCTTTAGAAGCAAGAAAAGACCTGAACGAAAAGTTCAAGTCTTTAAGGTTTATCCACCAAGAAAACCAATTTGAGAAGAGTCAAGAAACTTCCTGACATATTTATTGTCATAACGTATTACGCCGTAGCTCATAAAAATACTGCACAATGGGATGCTTTACCTTCATCTTCTCGCCCATGTTTAAAATTCGCTTTTTCCCAACTCTTCTATCCACCAAAGCCAGAATATTCAATAAGATGTCATTGCTCTCTATGCTTTCCTCTATAGAAGTAGATAAAAAATGATTCGCCACAACGTTAAAATTTGATTTACTCAATGATGCCTGTGCTGACAAAAGCTCCCTAGCATATTCTGTTATTTTTCTATTTCTTGCAATAACTTGTAGACGATCCTCTGGAACTGTCCCCTTGGTATCCTTTCTGACCGCTTCAATTTCTTCATTGCTGATCGGAATTTGGATTTCTGAATCATTCTTAATTTCCATCTCCGTTTGATACCATTTGATTAAGCTAGTTTTATCACTCATATTGAATACATTCTTTTTGTCGACCGAAATATAACAAATACCTGCTTTATCAGGTAAATAACGATAGCTCGTTGCACGGTATTCGACCCTTCCATGTAACGCAGGACAGAGAAAGCTCTCCAGTTGTTGCTTCAATTTGCTCCAGGACATGTAATCCCCCTATTTTCTACTAGAATTCCTACCCCCATATTATCACATCTTTATTCGATTTTTAGACCGTGTATATTGCAAACAATATTTCTTTATTTCAAACACCCCGGTCTCTTTCCATCCGAGATCAGCTTAATGATTGCTTCGATTAATTGCGGAAGCTCACGCATCGTATCAATCGCAAAATCTGCACCATATTGCGATGGATCATGTAAGGATATGGTCTGCCATAAGAATCCGTTTCACTAGTTGTGGCCAGATGATCGGAACTGTTAGAGCTGCTCCACATCCTGTTCTGTAAATGGCCTGCCATATTGATCTTCCCATAATGCCGAAACTCTGGGCATCGACAGCATCGCCCGAATATGATCGATTTTCAGCATCCCCATGGGTGCATATTGACAGCGGCTCCACCACCTGCAGCGGCATTACGATGGAACGAGGGATTTCGGATTACAATTTGGAGGAAGCTACTACACGCAAGAAGATGATCGAACTGTCCAAAGAAGTGTATATCGTGGCAAACAGCACCAAATTCGGAAAAGACGTTAAGATTGCCATTACACCACTAGATAACGTGAACGCCATTATTACCGATGCGAATATCGATCCCAGTTACCCGCCGCAGTTTAGGTCGATACGAACGAAGCTAATCATTGCAGATTAACCAACTGGCATATTTATCATCAGTAGAAAGATGGGGCATGGAAACGGCATGCTTATGTATGGAATCAGGTAATCATGAAAAAGAGGGGCCATCGCCCCTCATACGGTTTATAAAACTCTCTACAGATAATCCAAACTATAAAAAATCATAATCGCCCCCACGATACACATGACCCACGAAACAGCCGATCCCGAATGCTTCGAAAGCTTGATTTGAAGCCTTTCTAATGGTCTTTTCATCACTCGCCCTAATAATAAATGCAATGTAAATAGGATTAATGGCGGGAGAACCATTATAAAATTATAACCTACCATAATTGGGAGCCACTGAAAAACAGTTAAATTTGAGGTATTCATAAGACCAATCGCAGCAAAATACGGAAATGCTGCACCTACCTCAATCAAAGATGTCGTGAAACCGAGTGCAATCATGGATGTCTTGCTTTTTGACTTCGGCCTTGGCAATTCCGACTTTTTACTCTTTGGGTAGTAGAAGCTGGCTATAAACAGAATTCCCCCAATAATCAGCATAGCCCAACTTACAATCCGATTTTGAAAAATGGAAGAGAAACTAGCCAGAAACGCATCCAGACCTAACATGAAAGCAACGCCTACTGAAAAATAAATGACTGCGACCGTCAATAAATAAATCATTAAGCGTGAACCTAATCGCTCTTTTTCAGTCAACAGCAAATATACGGTTACTCCCAATGTTGCAGGGCTAAGCGTGTCTAATAAGGCTAATCCCCCTATCATAGAAAGGAGTTCAAGAGTCACGATTCTCCTCCTTGCTCTATGGAAGAGTTCTGTATGGAAGAAATATGAATGCCATAGGCTCGTTCCATAAAATCAAGAACTTCCTTGTCTATAGGATACAGTCCGAGACTCTCAGATTGCTCTGGGGATTTCCTCAGATCCCATAGTTTATTCACAAACTCGTCTTCTCCTTTGAATTCTTCCAGTTGTTTTTCTATCATACGCCGTATTATGTTTTGCACTCGTGATGAAGCAGGATCATCTTTCGTATATCGTTTTATCTGACCTAGCAATGCAATCCACTCCATAGAATCAGGGTCTTCTCCACTCATTTTTGGGAGCTTTGTCCAAAGCTTCATTTCCTTATCGTTAAACATGTTTTCCTTGATGGTCGGCAATCTTTTTTTATGTTGATTCGATAACTGAATAAGTTTCTGTATCGCAAGCCGTTCATCCCCGTCTTCAACCGCAATCCCGGTTATCAATTCCCGAAGTGACGACTCTATACTCCTTAATCTTTCTTGCTCTTCAAGGATATAGGCTAATTGGTTTTTCAAACTGTTCGTCCAATTCCATTTAGAGTCGTATAACATACTTTTAATCTCTTGCAACTTGTAACCAATTCCTTTTAGAAATTGGATGTATTGAAGCTTCTTCAGTTCCTCTTCTGAATACAGACGATGGCCCCCTTCTGTTTTGGACGGTGCCGCCAATAATCCGATCTGATCATAGTACCGAAGTGTTCTGACCGTGATATTCGTTTTTTTTGCAACTTCTTTAATATGTATCAATTACAGACACCTCCGACAATTCAGATAAGATCAATTTTCTTGATCTTTATATAAACCATGTTTGATTAAATATCCTAATCCTAGACCGACTAATACGCCTGGAAATGCTTGATCAATCATAAGTCCAATTCCTGCTCCTATAATTACACATGCATAAATAATGATGTCTCCTTGTTTCATATCTACTCTCCCCTTTTATAATAAATCTCCTCTTCCCCTTAGCCGACTTAACAACATAAGTGATGAAGAGCTTACCCATTGGCTTGATTATACAAAATGACGCAACGTCACTTTCAAGTGTTTTCATTAGAAAATTCTTTGATTGCACAAGTTAACTTGATGTTGACGCAACGTAATCTTATATAATCAGTTCACAATCATGAAGAATAGTGATGAGGTGAGAAAATGAAAAAATATTGCATTGGTTTACTTTTGGTGGGGATGCTTTTTCTTAGTGCCTGTAGTTCTTACCAAGAAAATGCTGCACACGCTGTGTCATTAAAGGGGATAGAAAACATCCATATTGACCACGGCAGCACAACATTAATAGTAGAATCAGCAGATATAGAGTCACTTGAAGCAATTAGTAATGGACCTGAAATTGTTATAGATAAGGAAAAAGACAACATCAAAATTCGGCTTAAGAGTGATATTAGAAACATCGTAAATATCGGAAAAATGCCTCAGCTATCCGTTCGTATTCCAAACAATTATGAGAGAAAAGTAACGTTAGACGGTTCTTCCGGTAATGTAAAGATAATCAATCTGAGCACACAGAAACTCGATATCCAAGGAAGTAGTGGAAATGTATCGCTTGACTATTTAAAAATAAATAGTGACATCAATATTTCTGTCAAAAGCGGCAGCATCCTTTTAAATCTGGAAGACAAGGACTCCAACATAAACTGGCTTTTGCAATCGGGTAGTGGCAGACGAGCTATGGGTATTCCTTTGAATAATTCTCAACAAAATAACAGAAAGACACAGGGACAGACGGGGAATGGCTCATTTAATGTACATCTCCAAACAACTTCCGGAAATATAACGGTAAAATAAATAACAGGGATATAAAAAAACGCCTCAGATGTGATCTCTGAAGCGTGATTATTTGCAAAACATATTTATGTCATCTAAAGCTGAATGAGCAAGCCCTCTAAACAAACTTAATCTCATCATTCCATGCATCATTAATAAGTGGAGTAAAATTAGTTCCTTATGAATGGTTCTGTGTATTCCCTTGACTGCCGGCATAATAAGGTTCTCCCGGATCTAGATCGATAACAACCCGGTGCGGTGCGGCCAGCCCGTATTGGTGCTCGCAGCGCCAGCGCATCTCTTCGGTGAAACCAACTGTTTCCCCGTCGACAATAACGTCCCCGCGGTCGAATAAATAATAGGCGATATTAAGCAAGTTTCCGGCTACTTCATCAGGCTCCAGATCGTAATAATGACACTGAACATCCGGAATGCCAAGCGCGGCGAGTCCCAATGAATCCATCAGACCTTCAGGGCGGCCGCTGCCTGTGCCTTCAACATTATAAAAACGAATGTTCAGCGCACCATATAACAGTTCTCCTGCTTCAATCGCCGCCAGATAAGCGCTAGGTTCAACGAGCTTGTCGCTTTCCCGGAAATAGATGGCGTCGCAAGGCGCCGTTTCCAGCACCGCCTGCAGCGAGCCGGTGAACAGCTGCAGCCGCGATTTGGGAGCGAGTCCCGATGCCATCATGTCGATCAACAGCAGCGAGTGCTCGCAATCACTCACGACTTCAGCAGCTTCCCGCCAATGCCAGGACTGCTGTAAGGCCGACTCGTAGTCCGTAACCGGGCGGCTTTCTGTATCCATTAGGCTGGTTTGTGCCGGCATTTCGCCTTGAGAATATTCAACCATATAATTCAGATGGAAAAAATGCAGCAAATTCTGATCTTCCTGACTATTCGCCTCCCACACTGCAAGTCCCGCGGCATCCGAATGATGTTCTCCGCGATCAACCTTACCCGTATAAAGTTCCATCTTCTCGTAAAGCATGTTTCGATCCAGCTTCGGCGGCTGCTTGTATTTTAACTCCACAGCGTACACCTGGGCAAAACCAAAATCCTTTTCCTGTTCAAGCCTCTCATTCGCCTTAATATCATTCTTCTCCGAATCAATTGCGTTTGGCTGCACTGTCTCAGATTTCTCTTGATGGTCTGTTAGGCCAACCTCGCGACGGCTCCATGTCAATAACGTCGAAGTATCTTCATCTTCGGGATCAAGTTTATTCGCAATTTCGAATGCCGCTACTGCGTCCTCATATTGCGATAGGTAGTAGTAGGCATACCCTACACGAAAATGCCAAAGAAAGTCATTCTCGCCTTGCGTTTTGATCGTCGAAAGTTGCTGTAATGCTTCATCGTAACGTTTTAAATTGTTTAATGCTCTCGCCAAATAGCCAACTATATCATAGTCTCTGTCCTGTTCGGGAATTTCCGCAATCTTATCTACTATTTTTTCAAATTCATCCTCTTCATGCCAGAGGTTTAGCTGTTCCAACAAGTCCTTTTCCATAACATTACCTCCTTAGTTTCTAAAAGCCACTTAGATGTTTTTCTAGTTTTATTTCGGAAAACCCCCTTACTTCGCTAATAGGAAACCAACAATAGCCGACATTTAACTTTCAAGACCGTTTTCCGAAACAATTCCCCCTCTATAGCTGAGTGAAGCGCATAGCGCAACGATAATGGGGAGATCAATTTCGGTTCTCTTCATTTCCGTGAACGTCAAAAATTAAAAAGGTACTATTTTTAAATAGCACCTTTTTAAATCAATATTTTATTTGCGTTCCCACACTAGTACTTGGAATTAAGGATTTCCAGCCTTATTGTCTTTGTAGCAAAGAGCAAAGCAACCGACTCCACATGTGTGGAGTAAACAGTAACAGAAACGCTGAAACCCTTTCTAACAAGGACAACAGCCGTTTCTCTTTTGGTTATTTGTCATTCAAATGAACAGCCTTTACTGGATCGCATCACAATTGTAAGACTCCATGTTGTCTTCATAGATAGTATGTCATTAACAATCACTATTTAATAACTTCAACCTTTTTTTCCCCTGCTGTCTTCGCCGGCTGAGTACTTTGGGCATCGACTGTGCTGGCTGTAAGCAACATAGTCACGACTAGTGCTGTGCTGAGGGCTGCGGAAATCATTTTTCTTTTGCGATTGACCATGACCATACCTCCAATATCTATCTTTTGATAAGCCGATCATGCTGTCTGATAATTGAATTATAACGTACTGGTAGTGGTTGTAAAAGGAGTTTTTCCCTTGATGAGCACAGCAACGACTAATCGACTTACCAATTCAATCAACTCAGGGATTTTCTAATCTGTATTACTCTCCAAAACCGCTCCACTACTGCATTCTCAGCTATCTGTGCCATTCCTCACCAGCAAAGCCACTCATCTAAATACGGGTATCGGATTAACGAACACCTGTGCATCTTGACCGTAGCGGAGCGAAGGGCAAGTGCACCAACTGTAAACTATGTAAATTAAAATAGTCTTTTAAAAGAGTAAGAACATTGTAATGACTGTTAGGGCTACCATGATAATAGATAAGATAAATGGTACAACTGTTAATGTAATCCCCGCAATTGCCAATCCTCTACCACTAGATGACTTCCTTGCTCTAATACCCAATATCAGTCCAGTAATTGATAAGATAAATGCCAAGATAAGAAAAGGTATTCCTGCCTCCGCCTCCCCTACCAAAAATCCAAGAAATATAAATAAAATTGAAAAAATCCCTGTGATTAATGAAACAATAGCTGAACCTAATCTATCTTTTTGCGCTTTTACCTTTAGTGTTTGTCTAATCTCAAGTTAGTTTTTTAATATCTTTTTATAATTCCTTAAATGCCGTTAAAGCCTGCCTATGCAGGCACTTCGGCATTTTCTGTTTTGGGAGATGTTCTTAAATGCTCTTAGAAATTTTTATATTTTTGTCTTGAAAGGTAGTAAAAAAGTAGTAAATTCGTTTTGTACTACCAAGCAAGATACATTTTATATCAAGCAGCGAGCTGCTGTTCTTGTTGCTTTCTTTTTTCCAATCGTTCCATTTCTGCACTTGCAGAATCGAATGTTGCGTGTGCGTAATAGTTGAGGGTCATTGTAATGTTGGAGTGTCCCATGATGTATTGCAATGCTTTTGGATTCATGCCTTCATTGGCTTTATCGGTGCAGAATGTATGTCTTAGGGTATGTGGTGTCACTACCTTTGGCAATGCTACTTCATTATCATTATCCTTGTTGTACTTCTTTACAAGTCCTCGGAACACACTATTGTAATCTATACCGATTTTCGGATTGCCGTTTCGAGTAACGAATATGAAGTTGCTGTAGCCATCTATGGTGACAGTCTTTGTAAATCTGCGCCTATCCATTATACGTCTAAAGGCTTGATAGACTTCCTCTGTCATCTTAATTCGTCGGAAACCACTCTTTGTTTTTGGTTCATCAATGTAGTATCCAGTTCCTGTGCAGTATAACAACTGATGGTTTACATCAATAATTCTGTTTTCTAAATCTATATCTGCATCTGTCAATCCGCACAACTCGGAAATACGAAGTCCTGTACCAAGCAGTATGATTATATCATCATAATGTGGAAATATCCGGGTTTTTATACTATACTGGTGTCGTTAAGGCACGGAGGACGGGGAACGCTGTCCGGCAGCCGCCCCATCGCCTAGCGTTCCGCATGGCATCGGGCGGGCAGCAGCCGGACAGGACGCGCCGCCTGTCGGCGCTGCGCTTCGCCCTTGCCCTTGGGGACGGGAACGGCGTTACGGGCAGATGCAGCGAATTTATATTTTCGGAAGTAGGGAAGAAAAATGATTGAATTAAGAAAAATTACCCACGATAATTTTGAGGCAGTGTTGAAGTTAAGCATAACAGACGAGCAGAAAGGAAATGTGGATTCCAGCATATATTGTTTGGCTAAAGCCTATGTAAAGATACTCAACGACGAAAAACCTCCTATGATCTTCGCTATATGCAACAATGATGAAGTCATAGGATATGTCGATATTGGATTTTTCGAACTGGCGGAAAGTGCATTTTTATGTGAAAAATATGGAGATAAATCTACTTATGGACTTAATCGCTTTATGATTGATAAAAAGCATCAAGGCAAAGGATTTGGCAAACAAGCAATGATGAAAGTTATTGATTACATAAAGTCGTTTCCACAAGGAAAAGCCGATGCAGTTGCTACATCATATTGGATGGTAAACGAAGCCGTCCGGAAGTTGTTTGCGTCTGTCGGTTTCGTTGAAACAGGAGCGATATGGGACGGACAAACAGGGGGTAATTGGAATGCAGAAAGAAAAGATATAGAGTATGCAGAAGTAGGTGCCAGACTCGGATTATAAAGCTAACAATTTGAATAGTGCATCGTACAGTATAAGACCAACTATGCGAAGTCAATAGCAAAAATGCAAAAAGAAAGCACAACATTAGCCGTGCAAAAAAAAGTGCACGCTTCCGCGACTGCCCACCCCCTCACAAGTCATCGGCAAGTCAAATGCTAGTCTGTATTGGCAAGGTACATCAGTTAAGAAGATTTTACAAAACCCACACTATGTTGGTGATCTGGTTCAAGGTAGAGAGGCAACTTTGAATGTCACAAATAAAAAAAGGGTGTTTTTAAAAGAAGAGGATTGGGTTGTTGTCCAAAATACCCATGAACCAATTATTTTGAGAAAAATATTTGAGGAAGCAAAACACCTACTTGCAATGAGAGCAAGAAGGGGGCATGGCGGAACTAAAGCGCAAAAACACCTTTTTACTAATATTGCTTATTGCTCTGATTGTGGAAAGGGTATGTGGTATCGCTCAAACCGAAAAGGATACATTTGTGGCACCTATGCAAGGCACGGGAACATCGCTTGTACCAATCACGCAGTTAAGGAACAAAACCTCACAGAAGTCATTCTAAGCGACTTAAAAGCGATGTACGACAAACTGAACCTACCTGATCTGGATGCCAAGGTCAAACAAAGAATAAACGCTAACCAAAAAAAATAACAAAACAGCTACAAGCCATTGATAAACAAATACAAAAGCAAATGGATATAAAGAAAAATGCTTTACAGAAGTTTGTCAGTGATGCTATTACCAAGGACGACTATGACTGTTTGGTTACAGATATTGAAGACAAGTTGCTGCATTTAGAAGTCGAAAAAAGCCAACTTCAAAAAAAGATGGAGGAAAGCTACTCAGCGAGTAAACTTTTCTCCATCAAAGAACAATTTAAAAAAGCAGTGGCTTTCGATACTTTGACTACAGAGACTCTTTTACGCTTCGTTGAAAAGATTGAAGTCAAAGAAGATAAAAGCATCAAGATTTATTATAAGTTTGCCATGGTTGAGGGGTTATAATCCACTCAACCTTCTTCTAAAACTAGCAGTGAAACACACTCCACATGCGTAGTCTGCGGGAACATGTCCACCGGCTGTACCTCAACGACGCGGTAGCCTCCACCCGCCAGCACTTGCAAATCGCGAGCCAGCGTCGACGGACTGCAGGACACGTATACGATGCGCTCTGGTTGCATGGCGAGCATCGTGTCGAGCAATGCAGGATCGCAACCCTTGCGCGGCGGATCGACGACGATGACATCAGGCGTCACACCCTGCTCCTTCCAGCGAGGAATAACGTCTTCTGCTGCGCCAACGGCGAATTCTGCGTTTGTCACGCCATTCAGTTCTGCATTGCGGCGCGCATCGGCGATCGCTTCCTCAACGATCTCGACGCCGAGTACCCGCTTCGCGCGCCGTGCAAGGAACAGCGAGATCGTCCCGATGCCGCAATACGCATCAATGACCGTCTCTTCCCCTGTCAGGCCAGCATATTCTACAGCCTTTTCATACAGCACTTCCGTCTGCACCGGATTTACTTGGTAGAAGGAACGCGCGGAGATTTTGAACGCGATATCTCCAATATAATCCGTAATATATTCCGAGCCCCACAATACGCGGGTCTTATCTCCCATAATAACGTTCGTGCGCTTCGTATTAATGCTCTGGCAGACGCTCTTCAACTGTGGCAAAGCCTCAGTAAGCTCCGCTGCGATCTTCTCCTGATGCGGCAGATTGTCCCCGTTCGTCACGAAAGTGATCATCAACTCATTCGTGCGGAAGCCGACACGCATCATCACATGGCGCAGTAAGCCTGTATGCTGCTCCTCATTATACGGTTCAATGCCGTATTTCCGTACAACCTGCTTCACGGCACGCATCGCGTCGTCATTCACTTCGTGCTGGATCAGGCTCGTATCCGTATCAACGATCCGATGGCTCGCCTTCGCAAAGTAACCGCCGATTAACTCGCCTGTGCGCTCATTTTTGCCGATTGGCATTTGGCTCTTGTTCCGATAACGCCAAGGCTGCTCCATTCCGATCGTTGGCCATACCTTGATCGGCTGCTCCTGCGCAGCATCTTCAGCTACAGCTGCTTTGCCATCCGCTTGTTCCACTTGGAACTTCCCAATCCGCTCAAGTACGTCCACGACATGCTGCCGCTTCCATACCAGCTGCTCACTGTACGCCATATGTTGCAGCTGGCAGCCGCCATATGCATTCGCCGGATGCTCCAACTCCACGCGATGTGGGCTGTCAACAAGGCGCTCCAGCACCTTCGCATATCCGTACTGCTTCTTCACCTTCAGCACAAGTGCACGAACTTGCTCACCCGGCAATGCCCCTTGTACGAACAGTGTGAAGCCGTCTGCACGACCTACTCCTTCGCCATCATGCGTCAAGCCGATAATATCCAGCACGACCTCGTCGTTTTTCTGTACCGGAGTATTATGCACGCGTGCATGTGCCGCGCGTCCACCCACCGTTTCCTGTGAACGCGTCGCAGATGCAGACTGTCCTCCATTTCGACGCCCCGGCCGTTTGCTTTGCTTATTTCCTTTCACCCTGATGCCCTCCTGTTATGTGTTAACGAATCATCTATCTTGAATGCCATCGCATTGCCTGTCTACCATCATCTTCATGCTCACTCTTCTGTCAGGAACCATAGATGGAAATTCACAATTTCTTTCTCAGTGATCGAGAGCAGCCCGAAACGTTACAAATAACTACGCTCGACTCTGCATCCTTGCACAGTCTCGAAAACATCACCCTTTTTGTATCCAGCTGTTACGCATGTTGAGCATGGCATCATCATACCATAATCCACCCGCCAACAAGAAGACCCGGCGCCTTCACGCCTGCACGCTTTCTAATTACCTTTTCCTAACGAAAAGAATCCCGTATTCCGATCAAACTGCATTTCTGCATTCACCACGGCAACAACATTAAAACGGCTTGACCTGTGCCCTCAACGACAGCAAGTCAAGCCGAACGTCCACCATCTGATCGTGGAACGATATCATTCTATTCTCCATCGCCATAACAGCTCGGTACATACGCACTTCTCTCCAGCTTACAAAGCCTCTGGATCATCTGCGAAAATGCGCAAATGAGAAGGCAGCACCTTGAACGTCGCTGGCAATAGACCGCCGAATTCGCCGTCTAGATTAAGCTGAACTGCATCCGGTGATGTAACCGTAACTCGATTCGTCTGCTTGTGAATGACGAGCGGATCATTAATATGCTCTCCCCGAAGAGCCATACTAGCTACCCGAACGAACTCCACAAGATTGCAGCGTTTTAGCATAATGACATCGAATAAGCCGTCATCAATTCGCGCCTCAGGCGCCAACTTCTCGAAGCCGCCAACCGAGTTCGTATTCGTAATCAAGAACAGCATGAATTCTTCATGATAGACGCCGTGGCCTTCCAGCTCAATACGCAGCTCCGTCGGACGCAGGCGAGTCATCTTCTCCAGGCCCTTCATATAATAAGCGAGCTGCCCGATAATCGTCTTCAGCTTGCTTGGCACCTCATACGTCAATTCCGTCAAGGAACCGCCGCCTGCAATATTAATGAAGTACTTCTCATTCGACTGCCCAAGGTCAATAACCCGAGTTGTCTGACGCGTAATAATTGAGCAAGCATCCTCCCAATTGCGAGGAATCCCCAAGGCCCGTGCGAAGTCATTCGTCGTCCCAAGCGGTATAATGCCAAGTGGAGGCCGTTCCGGCTTGTCCGCCATCCCATTAATGACCTCATTGAGCGTACCATCGCCACCAGCTGCGATAATCATATCATAGCCGTTATCAATTGCTTCTGCCGCACTAGCCGTTGCATCTCCTTCGCCTTCCGTCGCATGCGTCGTCGTCTCGATGCCAGCAGCATCCAGCATATGCAATATATCCGCCAGCCGCTTCCTGCCTTCCTCCCGGCCAGATGTCGGATTATAAATAAGCCTAGCTCTCTTTACCATGAATGTTTCACCCATTTACAATCTATTCACGTTCAACCGATTTCACAACCTTCTTCGCGAAGGCTTAGCTGCCAGCAACATTTCGCCATATCGTCCAGTTCTAGTCACTTTGCCTCGAACAGCAAAACAACCTGTGTTATGAACCATACTACCATAGTAAGCTTCTTCATATCCACATCATGCCTTGTTGGAGACATCCTAACTTCACAGCAGCCCTGCGGACAGTTATAAAAACTCCGAACCACCAACATATATTCTTATGTATCAAGATGCATCGTGGCATTCTTTCTGCATTCTCACGTAATTCCATCTGCATCGTCACATCATACAATCTATTCTTCTCATGATAACACAATCGTTCCTCAAAATGTTCGAAACTGACGGGATAATCGCCCTAGCAACATCCGTCAGCAGACTTTCAAACGATCCCAATCCCGGCACCAACTATTGAGATACATTCCCCTTCATCATAGCCAGTAAACGAACCGCTTCCTGCTGCAGCCATCTATTCAAGGCGGAGTGCGGCAGCAGCGCTTCGCCATCATACATGGCAGACACATCACCAAGCCGCTGTGGAATCACATGAGAAGTGAAATAACCTCGACTGAGGAACACAGGAACGACGGCAACACGGCGTTCAACAGTCTGTTCTCCGCACGAGTGCCCTCCACCATCATGACCATCGAAGACATCCATACCGCCGAACGAGTCTAGTGGAACAGTCAATTGTTCCGCCCTGCCGCTCCAGACGATTTCATCTTGACCGAGCGTCAATACGCTCTGTAAACGGCTCACCGCTTCCGCAATATCTTCACAGCAGAGCAAGGCATGTGAGGCTCCTGCACACGTGCCACGCAGCACAAGCTTCCGCTCCAGTCGCCGTAAGCTCTCATGCCAACGCGAAGCAAAAGGCTCGTATCGACTGCCGTGCGCAACGAGCAGCACTGCATCCGAGTCTGGTCGTACCCCGAGTCCACGCAGCCGCTCCTCCACCATCTGAAGGAGAACATCCTCCTGACTGTCCACATCCGCAATCGAACAGCTTCGATCAGACTGTGCCGACAATCCTAAGTAAGAGCCACTTTCACTCCCATCTCCACTTTGCTCAACATGAGCAGAGAAGGAAGATTCGACAGCTCGCCCGTTCTCTTCAATTCCTTCTCCTAGCATAGATGACGCACACGCTTGCAACGGAACAACATTCCCTCCGTCAAGCGGACGGCCATAATAGACGCGAGCTTGCACTCGGAATGGCTCCAGGTCTGTCTCACAGAGCGGAGCAGGCTTAGCGCCAAGCGCATATGCTATCTCATCGGCATGCGTACTACCCGCAGACACGAACAAGGGGATGACCCCAATATGGTTCACCCCTTGCGCTTCCAATGTATTAATGCCGTATTGTATATCTTGTTCCGGTAGACATTCCAAGTAAGAGGAGACGACAGCAACCCCATCAGGCCAATCCGTCTGTGCGATGGCTTCCTCTACCAGTGTAACCCAGGATTCATCTCTTGAACCGTGGCTGATGATAAGCAGTCCCGGCTTCATCTGATTATTTACCTAAGCGTTCTAATGCCATTTTATAACCATCATTGCCATAGTTCAAACAACGCTTCACACGCGAAATCGTGGCTGTACTTGCTCCGGTCTCCGCTTCAATCTGATTGTACGTACAGCCCTTGCCCAACATACGAGCAACCTCCAACCGCTGGGATAAGGATTGAATCTCATTTACCGTGCACAGATCATCAAAGAAAATATAACACTCTTCCACTGATTTCAGCGTCATAACCGCCTCAAACAGCTGGTCGACTGACTTATCGTTCAATTTTTTCAATTGCAACCTTATCCACCCCTACATCAATGCTTGTTACCCTCATTGTACTTCCTTTGACATACCTTTTCAAGCATTACAGTTGTCATGCGTTAGTGAATTACTGTGAAAATAGAGCGCTTCCATAAAAGATTGGGCGTCCGTCTACGGGCGATCGTCCAATCGAGTTGTTCGCCTATCACATACAGTATATTATCCCATACCAATGCAGAAAGCACTAGAGAATATTGATTGGAGTACGTTAAGACTATGCAAACCTGCCATACTTATACAAAAAGGTCGTGATGAGATGAACAACCCTCGCCAATATGAGAGGGCTCCTTTACCGTCGCAGCTGATGAACGTCCCCAGTCTTCCCAAGCAAAAGGAAAACAAGGCGCATATCCGCAGCTTCAGCCCTGAACCTGCGCCCTTCTTGCCATCATTCACTCCACCGCCACCGTTAGAGACAACAACAGCCATCGTTCCATTTAGCCAAGCAGCCGAATCGCCAATTGCCACGGTTGTTGAGGAGACCACTGCCAAGAAAAGCGGCTTCTCGATCGGTGACATCAAGCAAGTCATTGATCGCATGGGCGGAATTGAAGGCATCGTCGAGACGATGGGCAAGGTGCAGAAAGTGATGAACAGTGTTTCCCAAATTGCCCCCGTCGCCAAGCTGCTCATGGGCACACTCCTTCCAGGCAAAAAGAAAGACGGAGAAGACGGTGACGAAGATGATCATTGGACGAAAAATCCGCGGAGGCGCCGCCGCAAGCGTACAACAGGTAAAGGGAAGTCGCCGATTCCAAGTAAGCAGCGCCGTCGCACCTCCAAGACGCGTCGCCGGTAATTACACACAGCAAAAGAGCCGACTCCTCCATAGAGAGAGCCGGCTCTGTGTGCTTCTATTTAAAAGAATAGATCGATGAACTTGAAAATAATCATCGCAAGTACCGCGCAAATCGGAATCGTAATGAACCAAGTCACTACAATACGACCTGCTACGCCCCACTTCACCGCCGAGAAACGCTTGGCGGAGCCTACCCCCAAGATCGCGGAGGTAATAGCATGCGTAGTGCTAATAGGCAAATGCGTCAGCGTTGCCGACATAATAACCGAGGCTGCAGACAAGTCTGCGGCAAAGCCGTTAATCGGTTCGATTTTGAAGATTTTCGTTCCCATCGTTTTAATGATCTTCCAGCCGCCAATCGAAGTACCAAGTGCCATTGCTGTCGCAGCAGCAAGCTTAACCCACAGCTGTACTTCCATTTCGGTCTGCAGTTGTGCAGTGACGAGTGCAAATGTAATAATCCCCATTGCCTTTTGCGCGTCATTCGTACCATGTGTGAAGGATTGCAGAGCAGCCGTAATAATTTGACAGGTTCGGAACCCTTTATTAACGGTATGTGGACTATGGTTACCAAATATCCATTTTAAGATTGTCATCACAACATAACCGACAGCGAAAGCAATAATTGGCGAAATAATAAGACCGAGAACGATGTTTTTAAATCCGCCCATGTTCAAATAATCTGATCCGGCACCGATGAATACTGCCCCTGCCAATGCGCCAATAAGCGCATGCGAGGAAGATGACGGAATCCCGAACCACCAAGTGACTAAGTTCCATATTATGGCCGCGATCAGCGTCGCCATGACGATTTCAAGGCCATTCTCCAGCTTTGCTGGATCAGCAATACTGCCGCCTATCGTCTTGGCAACCCCTGTAAAGGTCAGCGCCCCGGCAAAGTTCATCACAGCGGCCATCAAAATGGCAACACGGGGCGGAAGCGCCCTCGTTGACACCGACGTGGCGATCGCATTCGCCGTATCGTGGAAGCCGTTAATAAAGTCAAAGGCAAGCGCCAAGAAAATAACGACGCCCACGATAATCATCGTAATATCCATATTCATTATCTATGTGATTGCACAGCACTAATTATCATCCGTCCGCGCAATCCCTACCTCCTTCGTACACTAGGGCTGGCTTATCTTATGTGTTACGACAGATATTAGGAATTTCGCATGACGATCGTTTCAAGCTGCTTCGCCACATCCTCACAGCTGTCGGTCGTCTGTTCAAGACGCTCGTATACGTCCTTGCGTTTGATCAATTCGATTGGATCCTTTACTTCAGCGAACAAGGCACGAACCCCACGGCGGTAAATGTCGTCTGCGGAATTTTCCAGCTCATTGACACGTATGTTATGCTCGCGGATAGCAAGCAGTTTTTTCTGTGACAACAGTTTGATTGCCTTCTGTATTTCATATGCACTGCGCTTGATAACATCGGCGAACAATACCACGATTTCATCACGTTCAATCATTTGGTACATGTCGAAACGCGAAGCGCTGGCCTCCATCCCATCAAGAACATCGTCGAGTGCAGTCGTAAGCGCCATAATGTCCTCGCGCTCAATCGGCGTAATGAATGTTTTATTAAGCTCTGTCAAGATCGTATGTACATAGACGTCACATTTGCTTTCCAGATCCTTCATTTCCTTCGTAAACGCCAAGACATCCGTCAAATCTTCTACGCCTTGTGCGAACGTTTCTGCCGCTAGAACGAGCGTATCCGCCATGTTTTGCAGCGTTTCGAAAAACACGTCCCTTTTCTTGAACATTCCCGAGATCTCCTTTGCAACAAAAATTGCATGTGATGTAATCTTCTAAACCTTACATATCTTATCATAGGATACGGTGGTTTTGTAAAGAAATCGTAAACCAAACGTGAGCAAATGTCGAAACTTCAGCCCTATTCACCGCCAGAAATTCTCCCTTATTCGACAATTTTCGCTGTTTTTCATAAAAAGTACAGCAAAATACCGTTCTCACGCCGTTTTTCGCTCACCATCCAATGTTTCCCACGTTGAAATGTTGGATATGCCATAGACATGGGCTAGCAATCATGCTGCGCCCACCATACGGTATAGTTTCCTCCTTTTTCTGCAAAGACATACATAAGATCGGCATATGTTCGTATTCACTCCAAATCAAAAAAGACGAAGCTGCTAAGCCTTCCGGCTGCCACTTCGTCTCACATTTATAGTTGGATTATCTCACAACCACACCATCATCAAGCTATATACTCCAGTTCGCCCATTCTTCCTGCCGCTTCTCCCACCGCTTCAACCATTGAAGCGTACAGGTGAACAGCTTCTCCCGATGCGTGCCATCCGAATACGTATGATCGGCTTGGAACACAATTTCCTTATCACATTGACCGTCGCTGCGCAGCCAGAACACCTTCTGGAACAGGAAGCTGTAATCCGCCGGTATGACATCATCACTTGTGCCGTGTACAAGCAGTACATCGCCATTGAACTTGCGTGCCTCTTGCAGCGGCTGATGAACACCCAACGCATTGAAGTAAGCAGGCGTGAAGGAATATCCTAGGTAATCGGCGGATCCTCTTGTCATTGCCGTATCGTACTGCTCTCGCCCAACTATCCGCACAATATCATTGAATGGGTAGGCTACAGGCGACCAGAGGACAAGCCGCTTAATGCGCTGATCGCGCACAGCGGTCAATATTGCAATCGCTCCACCCAAGCTGTGGCCGATCAGCGTTACCCGCTGCGGGTCGACATCACCGCAGCCGAGCGCATAGTCGAGTACTGACTGCGTCTGACTTATCATGTCATCTAGACCAGTATACCCGTAATCGCCCGTGCTCTCGCCGCATCCGGCGAAGTCGAAGCGCACAACGATGTGCCCTTCCCCTGCCAGTCTGCGCGCTGCATTCACGAATAAACGGTCAACACCGATTCGGCTGCCGACGAAGCCGTGGCAAATAATCGTTACAGGGGCGCGCCGCTTCACACCACGTTCAAATGGAGCTCGCTCCTCTGGATAATGAATCGTCGCCGCCAACCGTTCTTCTTGCCATCGAATATCAATATGTCGCTCCATCTTACACTCCCCTGCCTTCTACATCACTCAGGTGCGTGCAGTGCACCCGGCAATCTATATCATATAATTCCGATTAATATACTATGTTTTAAATTGAGTGTACTCCTCTATCCGATTGCTGTCAAGAGTTCAGACAAGAAAAAAACCGCAACACCGCGCAGCGGTATTACGGTTTTGATTAGTAATACAGTCCGTACGAACGCTGCAGCATCTGATGCGTCTCCAGCGTCCCATCCGTCATCCCAGCCTGTAAATGCGAGGCAGCCTGATCATAATCGTCTGTGTCCGCAGAGTCATCCGTCAAGGATGACTTGCTAGCTAAATGTGACTCTTCAACCGCGGACGCTTCGCTTGGCCCCCTCGAATGCTCCTGATTGAGATACAGCTGTGTTAGCTCTTGTTCTGAATCGCTCTTCCCTTTCATCCTTGTCACCCTCCTGCCGTATGTCATGATTGGCCTATACGACATTATTATGGTGTGTAAGGAGAATTTTATACGCCGTTAGAAGGACGTTCAGACAGAATGCCATGACAGAGCATCGTCGTGATCTGGTCAGACAATGTGCGTACGTTCATCCGCTCATCCAAATTGCCTGGCTGGAGGAAGAACTGCTTCATCGACACGAGATAACGCACGATCAAATGCGGAGAAAGCTCTTTGCGAATCTCTCCCCTCTGCTGCCCCCGGAAGATTGCCCCTTCAAACTCCGGAATGACGTGCTCCTCTTGATAGGCCATCATTTTTGCGAACAGATTTGGATAGTACTGCGTTAAATCGGTAACGAACGTTAAAGATATCCGATCAAAGGGCTGGTATTTTAGCAAAAGGTCGAATAGTTCATACATATCCTTCGCTTCTTCCATCACACGCAGCAAAAATTGATGGCTCTCCTGCACCATCCGATCCGTAATAGCCTCAAGCAGCCCTTCCTTACTTTGAAAATATTTATATATCGTCATCTTCGCAACGGGAACCGCTTCCGCAATCTGCTCCATACTCGTCTCTTGGATGCCCCGTTCGAAAAACAACCGCTGTCCGACATCCATAATTGCGATCGCTTTACTGTTCAACTGGCGTAAGATCCCCTTTCCGTGCGGACAAGGTTCTGCCGCCTATGCCGTCAAGAGAGGGACTGCATCTTACAGATCCCGCTTCGTCAGCACAAGCCAGCCGAAGAGCAGCCCGCCTGCATATATCCCTATCGTAATGAATACACCCTCCCAAGGCAAGCTGCCAGCGTCGAATAAATCTTTGCCATTGAATACCGTGAACAAGCTGATGTCAGACATCCAGGCTAACGACTTCTCCATACCGGAGAGCAGATGAAATAGGAACGATAAGATGACGATTCCAATACTAAGCGACATTCCTGTTCGCTCGGAAGTGACGAAGACCGTCATCACATATCCGATTCCGGCAAATGCCAGCGCCGCCAGAAGGCCCGCGATCGAGTAGGTGAGTAGCAGCCCTGCATCCGCCACGGTACTGAACAGGTGCCCGAACCATACCGTCACCCCATAACTGACCGCTGCAATCAAGAAGAAGGCAAGAAGATGCGCGCAGGCTTTTCCGAGGAACAGCTGCCCACGAGATGCTGGCAGGGTGAACATGAAATCCACTGTCCCTCGATCCCTCTCCCTCGCCACCGTGGAAGCCGCCCACATCGCAGCGAATATGCCTAACAGCATCATGTAGAACACAAGCGGCTCGCCAGCCATCCAGCCCTCGAAGCTGCCGAACATCTCCACATGCATACCGAATCCTTCCAGCAAGGCAGGAGGGAACTGCTTCAAAGCGTCTAACAGCGATGTATTGCTCGTGTACATGTCGCCGAGTCCAGCGAACATCATCTGGAACACAATAATGATGCCTGCCCATATGAAAAAGCTGCGACGATTCGTTCTCCATTCATAACGAAACACCTGCCACATTACGCTTCCCCCCCTTCGCTCTCAGAACGCTCACGTGATTGCCCCGCTTGCGTTGGCTTCTCTACTGCGCCCTCCCGCGAATGTCCAGCCTGCGTTGGCTGCCCTACTGTGCCCTCCCGCGAATGCCCAGCTTGCGTTGACTGCTCTACTGCACCTTCCCGCGAATGTCCAGCCTCCGCCGGCTTCTCAACGACGCGCTCGTGCAAGTGCCCAGTTTGCGATGATTGCTCTCCTGTGCGCTCCCCCAATTGCCCTGCTAGCGATGATTGTCCCGCTTGATCCTGCGAATGATTTTCCCCAATTCCGCTCGCATCGTACTCCGCCATGAAAAGATCCTCCAAAGAAGGCTGCTCAATACGGATATCCCTTAGCTCGTGGGCAGCAATACGCTGCAGAGCAAGGTGCAAATCACCTTGCAGCACAAGACGATGCTCCATGCCATCGTATACTGCGTTCGGATCGATATTTCTCAATCGGTAAGCCTCTATGCAATTACCCTGCTGCTTGAATTGAATATGTGCAATCCGGCGATCCTTGCCTGGAATCCCATCTACATCACTTACTCGCAGCAGACGACCTTCTCGGATGAACGCGACACGGCTGCACAACTTCTCTACCTCGCTTAGAATATGGGTGGAGAAGAAGATGGTCGCTCCCCGTTCATGCTGCTCCATTAATATCTGGAAAAAGGTGTGCTGCATCAACGGATCAAGCCCTGATGTCGGTTCATCCAGTACAATTAAATCCGGCTTATGCAGCAGACACTGTACAATGCCAAGCTTCTTGCGATTGCCAAGTGAGTATGACTTCACTCGCTTACTGACATCCAGCTTTAACTGATCTGCCAATACCATTGCAGTTGTATGTTGCAACAACAGCCCATTCATTCGCGCAGCGAAGTCCAGTACTTCTTTGCCTGTTAGCTCCTCGTTATAATGCACTTCTGACGGTAAATAGCCGATTCTCCTGCGAACATCAGGACGTTCCTTGTTCATTACTTCTCCGAACAATTCCACTGTCCCTGAGGTAGGGCGAATGAGCTGCATAATCATACGAAGCGTAGTAGACTTTCCCGCTCCATTCGGTCCAATAAATCCGAAAATCTCACCCTGCTGGACTTCTAAATTGACTTCGTGGATACCGCGCTGTGATCCGTACCTTTTTGTGAGATTGCTCAACTTGATAGCGTTCATGCGGCACACTCCAATCTATACTATAGTTAAATTATGAGTATATTTTATTCCGCATATATTCAAACTCACAAGTTCGTTTTATACTCAATCAAGTACGAAAGTATACCCTTTTCCACTCATTAGCTCTTTCCTGCTCATCATTTCGAATCAGTGGAAAAATAGGCGAACTAAGCTCAGATATCCGAGAATGCTCCCTGCAACTTCCCCTTCGATAACAAAAAAAAGAGGAGCATCGCCCCTCTTCCTCGTCTATCTTGTCTGTACTTGTATTCGTTCTGACTTCGTACCGATGTCGCTGCGGTATTGCATCCCACTGAATTGGATGCGTTGAACTGCCTCATATGCCTTCGCTTTGGCTGCTGCCACATTGTCGCCTATGCCGACAACTCCTAGCACTCGGCCTCCTGCTGTCCGCCACGTTCCATCCTCATCACGCACCGTGCCCGCATGGAATAAGAGAGCTGATTCCGCTGCCTGCTCCAACCCCGTAATGACGTCTCCTCTGCGAACATCTCCAGGGTAGCCTTCTGCTGCTACAATGACACACATCGCAGCATGATCATGCCATTCAAGCTCAATCTCCTGTAGACTGCCTTCAGCGACTGCCCACAGGACTTCGAACAGGTCTGACTTCAACCGTGGGAGTACAGACTGCGTCTCTGGATCGCCGAAGCGTGCATTGAACTCAATGACCTTTGGTTCCCCATCCGGCGTGATCATTAGTCCAGCGAACAGCAAACCATGGAAGGAGCGGCCCTCGGCAACCATCGCCCTGGCAGCCGGTTCAATGATCGTCCGGCGCGCCTTCTCTAGAATGGACGGTGAGAATTGCGGCAAAGGGCTATATGTCCCCATCCCACCTGTATTCGGTCCGTGATCGCCATCGAAGATTGGCTTGTGATCCTGCGCTGGTTCACATACGCGCACCGTTTCTCCATCTACGAAGGCCAGAATGGACATTTCCTCACCCAGCATAAATTCTTCAATGACAACCTTGCTGCCAGATGAACCGAACTTTCCAACTACCATCACCTCATGCAATACTTCAATTGCCTCTTCATGCGTATGAGCAATAACTACACCCTTGCCCGCCGCCAGACCATCGGCCTTAATGACGACCGGGAGCATATGTTGATGGACGTACGCCGAAGCCTCATTGAAATTATCGAACGCAGCGTAGGCAGCGGTCGGAATTTTATATTTGTGAAGCAGATGCTTCATGAACACCTTGCTTCCCTCAATCTCAGCTGCCTTACGATCAGGGCCAAATACGCGCAGTCCTTGTGCTTTCAGTACGTCAACAATTCCGCCTGCCAGTGGATCATCAGGTCCTACGACAACAAGGTCAACTGCCTGTTCAACTGCGTATCGAGCAATGCCTTCATAATCGTGGACTGGCAGCGGCACACATTCGGCGAGGTTCGCAATCCCTGCATTGCCTGGCGCACACAGCACCTGCCCAACTTGCGGGCTATTGCGAAGCGCCCATACCAGTGCATGCTCGCGTCCGCCGCTGCCGACGACCAATACCTTCTTCCCTACGTGCTCCATATTCATGAACGCCTCCTTAGTGCTTAAAGTGACGTACGCCAGTCATCACCATGGCAATACCATGCTTATTTGCCACTTCAATGGATTCGCTGTCTCGAACTGAGCCTCCTGGCTGAATCACTGCCGTAATTCCAGCTTCTGCTGCCAAGGCCAGCGTATCGCCCATTGGGAAGAACGCATCGGATGCAAGTACAGCGCCGCGCGCCTTCTCACCGGCTTGTTCGATTGCGATGCGAGCTGCACCTACCCGGTTCATCTGTCCGGCACCTACACCAACCGTCATTCCATCCTTCACAAGGACAATCGCATTCGACTTCACATGCTTCACGACATTCCATCCGAACAACAGCTGTTCCATCTCCTCAGAGGATGGTTCACGTTCTGTTGCGACCTGTACACTGTCTGCTTTCAAGGAATGTAAATCAAGATCCTGCACAAGCACGCCACCATCCACTGTCGTCAGCTGCCGTGATGATACCCGCTCGTCTGGGGATGGAATTGTCCCTGTTTTCATCAGACGGATATTCTTCTTCTGTGCAAGCACCTCAAGCGCTTCTTCTGTAAAGCTAGGAGCGATGACAATTTCTAAAAATATTTCATGCAGCAAACGGGCTGTATCGCCATCGATTTCTCGGTTAGAGGCAACGATTCCGCCGAATATCGACGTTGGATCAGACTCATATGCCTTCTCATAAGCTTCCAGAACCGTAGCACCGATCCCTACGCCGCATGGATTCATATGCTTCACTGCAGCCACCGCAGGCGTACGGAACTCACTAACGATCGCAAGCGCCGCATTGGCATCGTTAATATTGTTGTAGGACAGCTCCTTGCCATGCAATTGCTCAGCTGTTGTAATACTGCCTGCGCCCGCCAATGGTCGGCGATAGAAGGCCGCATCCTGATGCGGATTCTCCCCGTAGCGAAGCGGCTGTGCCAGTTCATACGTCATACTCAATCGCTCCGGCCATTGCTCACCAACCTGCTCAGTCAAATATTCCGCAATGATGGAATCATAAGCTGCCGTATGGCGGAACACCTTTGCCGCAAGACGACGACGAGTCTCAATTGTCGTATCGCCACTAGCGCGAACTTCTGCGAGAACAGTCTCATAGTCCGCTGCATCGACGACAACCGTGACATCTGCATGATTTTTGGCAGCGGAGCGCAGCATTGTCGGGCCACCGATATCTATATTCTCAATCGCATCCTCATAGGACACGCCTTGCTTTGCGATC
The DNA here is from genome assembly GCF_023713665.1 of Paenibacillus sp. MER 180. Lineage (NCBI taxonomy): Bacteria > Bacillati > Bacillota > Bacilli > Caryophanales > Paenibacillaceae > Paenibacillus > Paenibacillus sp. MER 180. The sequence goes on from NZ_JAMAVT010000020.1 coordinate 79,870, forward strand.
GTCTGCTGGAATGGATAGAGATTCACAACGACAAGATCAATCGTAGACAAGCCAAGCTCATCCAGCTGCTCCATATGAGCCGGATTGCCGCGCATCGCCAGCAGCCCGCTATGAACGGCGGGATGCAGCGTCTTGACTCGACCATCTAAAATTTCCGGGAACCCCGTCACATCCGATATCCCTGTAACCGGTACTTGCTCCTGCTCCAGCAAAGCTTTCGTTCCACCCGTGGAAATAATCTGCACACCCGCTTCCGTCAAGCTGCGCGCAAATGCAACTACGCCCGTCTTATCGGATACACTGATCAATGCTCTTTGAATCGCCATGTTGTCCTCTCCCCTGCTAAACTTTGGCATTTTAATTAAATATCATTGTAATGCGTTACCGTATGGAAGTCTATATCATGGCTCCCTGTTAAAAACGAACCTTATCTACCCGTCAGAATCTTCTACGCAAATATCTCAAATATCGATTAGGAGCCTATCGTCACAGTCTTGTCTCGCCAAGTACTTTCTCGAAATAACGGCAGAAGTATGTCCTTGTGCAATGGAAAATCCGATAAATTGTCTTTCAAATAGTGGACACAATATTGCAAGGAAGACACCTTTCCCTAAACCTTAACGAGCCCAATATATAGTTGGAATACAGCTCTAACCTCTACATGTAGACATATCTTCATCTGCAGCAATATAACCTTCTGTGTCCACATTAGCGTGGATATTTTCCCCATTTGTCCTCGAAGGAGATACAAATATGTTGTGCAGGCATTCTTGTATGATCATCGGTAGCATCGAAAAAATTAGCTGGTTGCAAGAAGCTCCGCAGAGAGGAGATTCTGCACCACTTGCGGGTACAGTTCGTGCTCAGCTTGCTGAATACGCGCTGACAAAGTATCCTCCGTATCATTAGTCAGGATGGCAACAACCTGCTGGGCCAATATTGGCCCTGTATCCATTCCTGCATCAACAAGATGTACCGTCACTCCCGTCACCTTCACGCCGTAATCCAATGCTTGGCGTACCGCGTGCATGCCCGGAAAGGCAGGCAGAAGCGAAGGATGGATATTGACCATGCGTCCTTCATAAGCTCGCAGCAATACGGGGGTTACAAGGCGCATATACCCTGCCAGCACAACCCAGTCAATGCGTTGCTTGTGCAGCAAGCGGAGAACGTCCTGCTCATAATCCTCACGAGAAGTATATTTCTTCGGTTCAAATATGGCGGTCTGCACGCCGCCCTGCTTCGCACGCTCAATGACGCGCGCCTGAGGCCTGTCGCATACGAGAAGGGCGATGTCGGCCTTCAGACGCTGCCCGCAAGCAGCCGCATCAACAAGCGCTTGAAAGTTCGAACCCGATCCAGAAGCAAACACGGCAATGCGTGGGAGATGCTGCTCTTTAGGCTGCTCTTTAGGCTGCTCTTTAGGCTGCTCTTTAGGCTCCGATTTGGCAATAACTTCGACTCTAGCTTCTGCGTTCCTGAGCGAGTTTGCATTTATGCTCGGTTGTGCATCAGCACATGTACTTCCATGAATCTTGCCCAGATCATCAGACGGCATCTCCTTTGTACGCAGCATACCATCACACATACCCTCGTTCGTACATTTATTCATAGCTTCATGCATTACTTCAGGATTACCTTCATACATACTTTTATGCATACTTTTATGCATACTTTTATGCATACTTTCTGGTACATCCTCGCTCCATTCCGATTGCCGCATTACAAGCCTACCCCCGGGATGTGAACTTGACGGCTTCCTTCCGTAACTCTTCCCATGCGATATACAGCCTCGCCGCTTTGTTCCAGACTGCGGATTGCGGTATTCGCTTCCTCTTCCCCAACAACGATCACCATGCCGATTCCCATATTGAACGTCGTGAACAATTCAGAAGCGGTAAGCTTGCCAATTTCCTTGCACCAAGTGAACACAGGATGAATCGGCCATGCCCCATACTCAATCTCAACAGACGTACCTTCAGGAAGCACACGCGGAATATTCTCTAAGAATCCCCCACCTGTAATATGAGCCGCACCCTTCACATTCACTTGCTTCATCAGCTCAAGCATGGAGCGCACATAAATGCGTGTCGGCGTAAGTAGTACCTCTCCAAGTGTACTGCTGCCATCAGGTGCTACATCTGTCAAACTCAGTCCGCCTTGTTCAAGCAACAACTTGCGGACGAGTGAGAAGCCATTGCTGTGCAGTCCACTCGAAGCAAGACCTAGCACAACGTCGCCAGGGCGAAGCGATTCACCGGTAATGATTCGGCTCTTATCTACGACACCTACGCTGAAGCCAGCAATATCGTACTCATCTGCCGAATACATACCTGGCATTTCAGCCGTTTCACCACCGATTAGAGCGCAGCCCGACTGTGTGCAGCCTTCCGCAATACCGCTCACAATCGCTTCAATTTGCTCTGGAACGACCTTCCCGCAGGCCAAGTAATCAAGGAAGAATAACGGTTCTGCACCTTGGACGACAATATCATTCACACACATCGCCACAGCATCAATGCCGATCGTGTCATGCTTATCAAGCGCGAACGCCAGCTTCAGCTTCGTTCCCACTCCGTCCGTACCTGATACAAGAACCGGTTCTTTGTAACGCTGAATATCCAGTTGGAACAAAGCTCCGAATCCACCCAAATCGGTTAGCACTCCTGGCGTAAATGTGCGGCGCACATGCTTCTTCATTCGTTGGACCGCTTCATTCCCTGCCGCAATATCGACACCCGCTTGTTTGTAGGCTTCTGACATGATCGTGCGTCTCCTCTCTCCCTGTAAGCAGGACAGGAATGCATCCTGCATTCCCGTCCGTCATCGTTAATGTGAAATGAATAAAATCTTGAAATCTCAAATTAATCAAAGTGTATACGTTACGAATCTCGGCCCAGCAGGCGACATCCCACAGCCCGAGCGATCACTTGGCAATCATTTAGAAATCATTTAGAAATCATTTAGAAATCATTTAGAAATCACTTGGCAATCACATTTTGCAATCATTTAGATATCACTTTGCAATCGCTAGAAATCACTTGGCAGCCTCTCACACTCAACAGCCACAGCCTGAGCGTTCATTGCCCGTCCCTGCTGCTGCAGGGTCTGTATATAAATTCGTTGGATAGTCCTTATCGAAGCAGGCTAAGCACAGCCCTCCGTTGGATTCATTCACAAATGCCCCACCAATTGCACCAATCATGCCGTCTTGGCTCAGAAAAGCAAGGGAGTCCGCCCCCACCAGTTCACACATCTCTTCCACCGTGTGCGATGACGCAATCAAGTCCTCGCTGTTCGGCGTATCGATTCCGTAGAAGCACGGATGCTTGAACGGTGGCGAAGCGATGCGCAGATGAACCTCCAAAGCCCCCGCTTCGCGCAGCATGCGCACAATTCGGCGTGATGTCGTGCCCCGCACGACCGAATCGTCGATTAGAACGACCCGTTTGCCCTCTACGACACTGCGCACCGCACTTAGCTTCATCTTCACACCCTGCTCGCGCAATGCTTGGCTCGGCTGAATAAACGTCCGGCCCGTATACTTACTCTTAATCAAGCCCATCTCATAGGGAATTCCCGTCAGCTCTGCGTATCCAATAGCAGCCGATATACTAGAATCCGGCACACCACTTACGATATCCGCCTCTACGAACGATTCCCTCGCAAGCTGCATGCCCATTTGTTTGCGTGCAGTATGCAGATTGACATCATGCAGCTGGCTATCTGGCCTTGAGAAGTAGATGAACTCCATCGCGCATAATGCGCGGCGTTGAAGCGGTGCGAACCGTTCCGAACGATGACCGAGCGCATCTACGATGAGCAGTTCCCCCGGCTCCAAGGAACGAACTAATTCCGCACCAACCGCTTCAAGTGCACATGTCTCCGAGGCAAATACATAACTGTCGCCCAGCCTGCCAAGCACAAGCGGCCGGAGGCCATTCGGATCGGATGCGGCAAGCAGCTTGTCGTTCGTCATAATGAGGAAGGCGAAGCCTCCAACCAGCTCACGAAGCGCCTCCTTCGCCGCACGAACGACGTCGTGCTCCGAGCGAGCGATAAGATGAGCAATCACCTCGGTATCACTCGTCGTCTGGAAAATAGAGCCTTTCTTCTCCAACTCGCGGCGAATTGCAGGAGCGTTGACGATATTCCCGTTCGTCGCAACTGCAAGATCCCCATCGCGTGTCTTGAAGACGAGTGGCTGGGCATTTGCCAGGCGGCTGTCGCCGGACGTTGAATAACGTACATGGCCGATCGCCCGATCACCGCGCATATCCTGCAATCGCTCGGCATCGAACACTTCCTTCACAAGACCCATTGCACGATGATAGTGGAAGGAATGACCGTCGGACGTACACATGCCTGCACTTTCCTCGCCACGATGTTGGAGCGTGTGCAGCCCGTAATACACCATCGAAGCCGCCTCTTCATAACCAAACACACCGAATACCCCGCACTCTTCCTTCAGGCGGTCAAATGGACCATCCTTGCCGCTGCCCTCATTGTAGTAAGCCCCTGTTACTTCATGAGACATGGAATCGCATCCTTCCATACCTGTTCTGCTTGTTGCCAAGGCATATCCAAAGCATCCGTTCCATCAACCCGAACGTGGATCTGTTCACCTCCGACTGTACCGATGCCCTCTACCGGAACTCCTGCTTCCGAGCAGCGAGCCTTCACTTCTTCCAACTGCTCCGCACGTACCGACAGCAGGATACGGGATTGGCTCTCGCTGAACAGTGCGATATCCGTACGCAGTCCTTCTGCACTTAGATCAAGCGTCGCACCGATATGACCACTGATGCAGCTCTCCGCAAGCGCAGCCGCGAGACCTCCGTCCGATACATCATGTGCAGACTGCACAAGTCCTGCTTGAATCAGGCTCAACACGGTCTTCAGCAAGCTTGATTCTGCATCCAGATCGAGCTGCGGAGGACGACCTTCTACCGCGCCGTGCACAATGGCTTGGAATTCACTTCCGCCAAGCTCTGCCTTCGTGCGACCCAGAAGCAGTACTGCATCTCCCGCCTGCTTGAAGGCTTGTGTCGTAATGTGCTTCGTATCATGAACGAGACCGACCATGCCAACGACTGGCGTTGGATAGATGGCTCCCTTTGCATTTTCGTTATACAAGCTTACGTTTCCGCCGATAACCGGCGTATTCATCACACGGCATGCTTCAGCCATGCCATCAACAGCCTGTTCCATCTGCCAGAAGTTCTCCGGTTTCTCCGGATTGCCGAAGTTCAGGTTATCCGTAATTGCCAGCGGCTCTGCACCGGAGCATACAATATTGCGCGCTGCCTCACAGACCGCAATGCGGCCTCCCATGAATGGATCAAGCATCACATAGCGGCCATTGCAATCCGTCGTCATCGCGAGCGCTTTGTTCGTTCCGCGCACAAGCACGACTGCCGCATCCGAGCCTGGTGCCGCTGCTGTGCTCGTGCGAACCATCGTGTCATACTGGCGATATACCCATTCCTTGCTTGCCACAGATGGTGAGCCAAGCACCTTCAATAGCGCTCCGTTCAGTGCTTCAACCCCGCTTACTTCTGGGTAAGCCGTTGTGTCCACGGAAGCGTTAGCCTCATAGTAAGCAGGTACAGCAGAGGGCTTATTATAAATCGGACATTCATCCACAAGTCCGTTAACCGGCATATCACCGACAACCTCGCCACCATACAGCAGGCGCAGGCGCCCATCGTCTGTAACGCGGCCAACCTTGCGGCAAATAACGCCCCAACGTTCAAAGATTTCCATCGCAATTGGCTCGTTATGCTCTTCAATAACGAACAGCATGCGCTCCTGCGATTCGGACAGCATCATTTCATAAGGTGTCATGCCAAATTCACGCTGCGGCACCTCGTTCAAGTCGAGCTCAAGCCCGTTGCCTGCCTTGCTCGCCATCTCCGCGCTCGAACAAGTTAGACCAGCCGCCCCCATATCCTGAATCCCGATCACGATGCCGGAAGCGATCAGTTCCAAGCATGACTCCATAACCAGCTTCTCCATGAACGGGTCGCCAACCTGTACCGCCGGACGCTTCGCTTCCGATTGCTCTGTCAGCTCCTCCGATGCGAATGTCGCACCGTGAATGCCATCGCGGCCTGTCGGTGGCCCAACATAATACACAGGATTGCCAATGCCGCTCGCCACGCCCTTCTGGATATCTTTGTGGTCGATCAGCCCAACGCACATCGCGTTAACGAGTGGATTGCCTGCATAGCTGTCATCGAAGACGACCTCGCCGCCCACCGTCGGAATGCCGATGCAGTTGCCATAGCCAGCGATGCCTGATACAACATGCTCGAATAAATACTTCACCCGCTCATCCTGCAAGCTGCCGAAGCGCAGCGAATTAAGCAAAGCAACCGGACGCGCGCCCATCGAGAAAATATCGCGAATAATACCGCCTACTCCCGTAGCCGCACCTTGAAACGGTTCGATGGCAGAGGGATGGTTATGGCTCTCGATTTTGAATACAACCGCTTGTTCGTCCCCAATGTCGACAATGCCCGCTCCTTCGCCCGGACCAACCAGTACACGGTCGCCTGAAGTCGGGAATCGCTTGAGCAGCGGCTTCGAGTTTTTATAAGCACAATGCTCAGACCACATGACACTGAACACACCGATTTCGGTATAATTCGGCTTCCGGCCGAGCAGCTCGCATATGCGTGCATACTCTTCTTCCGTTACGCCCATTGTCCGGTACAGCTTCTGCTCCTCAATCTGCTCAGCAGTCGGTTCCTGCTTCATATGGCGAAGTCCTTCAGCAAGGGATTGTTCCTTCTGCTTCGCGCTGCGTGCTGCCGCCTGTTCTTGTTCCATCGTATTAGTGAGCGTTGACTGCATGTTGTTCCCTCCAAGCTTGTAAAATGGATGTAAACAAGCGAACGCCATCCGCTGAGCCCAGCAGTTCGCTAACCGCACGCTCGGGATGAGGCATCATGCCGAGCACGTTGCCAGCCTCGTTGCAAATACCAGCTATATGTTCAAGTGAACCGTTCGGGTTCTGCTCATACGTAAATACAATTTGATTGCCTTGCTTCAGCTTCGCCAGCGTTGCCTCATCGCAATAATAGTTGCCCTCGCCATGCGCGATTGGGATGTTCAGAATGTCGCCCTCGACATAATCCCGTGTGAACGGCAAATCTGCACGAGTTACTCGAATTGGGGCAGCGTGACATCGGAACTTCAGCCCTTCGTTTCTCCGCAGTGTCCCTGGAAGCAATCCCGCTTCCGTCAAAATTTGAAATCCGTTGCATATCCCAAGCACATAAGTGCCTGTCTCAGCAGCCTTAGCGACCGCCTTCATAACAGGAGCGAATCTGGCAATCGCTCCACTGCGCAAATAATCACCATACGAGAAGCCACCTGGAATGACGATAAGGTCATATCCGGTTACATCCTGCTCCGTATGCCATACCCGATCCACTTCGACATTCAGCGTATCTTGTATGGCATGGACACAATCTAGGTCACAATTCGATCCGGGAAATACGAGCACCGCTGCCTTCATCGCCTATTCCTCCAACTCGTACCGATAGTCTTCAACGACTGGATTCGCCAGCAGCTTCTCGCACATTTGCTCCACCTGCGCCGACGCCTGCTCGCGATCTTCCGTGTTGATATTGAACTCCATATATTTGCCGATGCGCACTTGCTCCACACCGCTGTATCCCATCGTGTGCACCGCCTGCTCCACTGCAGCCCCTTGCGGATCCAATACGCCTGCCTTAGTCGTTACGAAAACCTTCACCTTCATCCCTTTTTCCTCCCCATCAGTCCATACTGTCATGAAATTTGAACAATCTACAAAACTGTAATGAATACGATTCATAAAACAACGACCAAACCAGTCAGCGTTTGACGATCCTCCATAAAACTAGAACATTCAACAAAACGTTAAAACATTTATAAAACGGAAGATCATTCAGGCCATGCTTGCTCTGTAATGCGCTCATACAACTCGATATAGCGGCGGCGCGTAGCTTCTACTACCTGCTCTGGCAATACTGGCGGCGCCCCACATTTATCCCAACCGCTTGCAGCCAAGTAGCGTCTTACTGGTTCCTTATCCAAGCTATCGATATCCTGATCCAGCACATACTGATCGATCGACCAGAAGCGCGATGAATCCGGGGTGAACAACTCATCAATGAGTACAAGTTCTCCGTCAATAGTTCCAAATTCAAATTTGCAATCGGCGAGCAAAATGCCCTTGGATGCGCATATTTCAGCCGCATACGTATACAGCTCGATGCTGACCTGACGCAGCTGCTGCGCAAGATCTGCTCCCAAATCCTCGCACATAACCGCGAACGGCACATCTTCATCATGTCCCTCATCATGCTTGCGGGACGGTGTAAAAATCGGCTCCGGCAGCTTCTCATTCATGCGGAGGCCAGCAGGAAGCTCAATTCCGTTGACAGATTGGTTGGCCGTATACTGCCTCCAACCGCCGCCGGTAATATAGCCTCTTACGACGCATTCAAAGTCAATGCGCTTTGCTCGGCGAGCAATTGTCATTCGATCTTGTAGGGAACTTAATATTGCGGATAAATCCTGGGGTTCGAGATGTTCATCTCGGCGATTCAAGCTTTCTGTATTTCGCTCAGCTTGATGCAAAGCCGTGTCATGCCGTTGTATTTCTGGATGTGATTCTGGGTGTGTATTCTGGTGTTGGTCTTGGTGAGAATTCTCGCTGTCCTGATGTGAATCATGACAACAATGCATATCATCAGCTGAATGTATGCTGCTACGGTATTGCTCCAAGCGCTTCTCCTGAGTCTGCTTCAGAAGCCCTTCATCGAATGGAACCACATGGTTCGCAATGACATGCTTCGTCTGCTCGAACCAGAATTGGCTCAGCCTGTTCAATACCTCTCCTTTGCCGGGAACCTCCGGCTTCAATACGGCGTCGAATGCAGAGATTCGATCCGATACAACAATTAATAAATGGTCTGGGTCCAGTTCATACAGCTCGCGCACTTTCCCACGATGGAGAAGCGGCAGCGGAACGATGTCAGTCTCAGTCGCAAATTGAGTGTTTGTAGACATCTCCTGTGCTCCTTTCGGCATTACGCCCATTTAGTCAAAAGCGCGTGTTCAAATCAACCCGCCCACATTATCTACGGATAGAATCAAACAACCTTTAAAAGGAACCCTCCCATATATCGCACCCGCTGCAGCAGTCTCTTCCGATCGTGGTTGGAGGGAAGGAAGAGACCGCCTGCATTCGGCTGTCAGGGTGACAGCCTACGGGAGCTGCCTACACGTCATCTTAGGGGGACGCGTAGGAATCAAGCTCATCATTCAATTGTGTACTAGATAATGTTAGTCTCGCTAGGGACGCAAGTGCTGGCTGCCAGTCGTACAGGTCACGACTGATAGTTCAAGGCAGCTTGGAAGTTTGCTACTCACCACACTGCAATTTCGCTCTAACCAGCAACCTTGCTGCTAACCGCTACTATCTGCTTCTTCCTGCTGCAAGCCTTAATCAAGCAAGCCTACTTGGCGGAAGATCGTATCTACATTTTTCAAATGCCATGCAGGATTGAACGCATCCGCGATCTCTTCCGCACTAAGAACAGCCGTAATCTCCGGTGTGCTCTCAATAATGTCGCGGAAGCTGCGCTGCTCTTCCCATGCCTGCATCGCACGAGGCTGTACCGTGTCGTAAGCCTGTTCACGCGCCCAGCCCTTGTCGATCAGCTTCGTCATGACGCGGCCGGAGAACGGAACATCGAAGGTGCGCTGCATATTGCGCTTCATATTCTCTGGGAACACCGTCAAGTTCTTTACAATGTTCATGAAGCGGTTCAGCATGTAGTTCAACAGCATCGTCGCATCCGGTAGGATGATACGTTCTACCGAGCTGTGCGAAATATCGCGCTCATGCCAGAGCGGCACATCCTCATAAGCGGTCAGCATATATCCGCGCATTACGCGGGACAAGCCGGAAATATTCTCGCAGCCAATCGGATTGCGCTTGTGCGGCATTGCCGATGAGCCCTTCTGCCCCTTCGCAAATGCTTCTTCCACTTCGCGGAACTCACTCTTCTGCAAAGCACGAATCTCAGTAGCGAACTTATCAAGCGATGTCGCGATAAGTGCAAGTGATGCCATGTACTCCGCATGACGGTCACGCTGCAGCGTCTGCGTTGAAATCGGCGCTGGCTTCGTACCAAGCTTCGCGCATACGAACTTCTCTACAGATGGGTCAATATTCGCATATGTCCCAACTGCACCGGACATTTTGCCGAACTCTACACCTTCCGCTGCGCGGCGGAAACGCTCTAAGTTGCGGAGCATTTCTGCATACCATAGTGCCATCTTCAGTCCGAATGTTGTCGGTTCTGCATGCACACCGTGCGTACGACCCATCATTGGCGTATCTTTATATTCAAGTGCTTTATTTTTCAAAATCTCGATGAAATTCAGCAAGTCGCGATCTATAATCTCATTCGCCTGCTTCATCAAATAGCCAAGCGCCGTATCCACGACGTCCGTTGACGTTAAGCCGTAGTGAACCCATTTCCGCTCTTCGCCCAGCGTCTCAGATACTGCGCGAGTGAAAGCGATCACGTCGTGGCGCGTTTCTGCCTCAATCTCATAGATCCGTTCGATATCGAAGCTTGCATGCTCGCGGAGCTTCTTCACGTCTTCATGCGGGATGACACCAAGATCAGCCCATGCTTCACACGCACACAACTCCACTTCAAGCCAAGCTTTAAATTTATTCTCTTCCGTCCAAATCGCCCGCATCTCCGGGCGCGAATACCGTTCAATCATCGTTTGCATTCCTCCACAAGTCCGTTAAATTCATCCATTCGAGCGCAGTAGCGATGTCCGGCCCTAGTATGTTAATATGCCCCATCTTGCGCTTCGTCTTCGCTTCCGACTTGCCGTACCAGTGCAGCTTCGGCGTCACGCCAAGGCGGCTGGCTGCCGGATCGTCAGCACGGAACCATTGTACCATGTCCAATGCGTCTTCGCCGAGCAAGTTCACCATAACAACAGGGGTATGGAGCTCTGTACTGCCAAGCGGCAAGTTGCATATCGCGCGAAGATGCTGCTCGAACTGAGAGGTGCGGCAGGCATCCATCGTGTAGTGTCCCGAATTGTGAGGGCGTGGTGCGAGCTCATTCACAAGCAGGCGGCCGTCAGCGGTCAGAAACATCTCAACAGCAATGAGGCCAACGACATCCAGCGCCTCGGCAATACGGCGCGCAAGCCGCTCTGCTTCCTCCTGTATGTGCTGCGGAATGCGTGCAGGCACAATGGACATGTGCAGAATGTGATGCCGATGAATGTTTTCCGCAACTGGGAACACAGCGATCTCGCCGCGCGGGCTGCGTGCCGCAATGACGGACAGCTCCAGCTCGAACGGAATGAATTCCTCCAGTACGAGCTCTGAGGTGAGAGCGGCAAGCGCCTCATAAGCCCCTTCCGCCTCGTCTGGGTGGCGAATGATACGCTGGCCCTTGCCATCGTATCCGCCGATTGCTGTCTTCAGCACACCTGCCCCGCCGAACGCTTCCAGCCTCTGTTGAATCTCAGCAGCGGAAGCTACGGCTGCATATGGCGCCACCGGTACGTTCGCGGCGGTGAGAGCTTCCTTCTCCCGCAAGCGATGCTGCGTAATGCGCAGCAGATGGCTGCCCTGCGGCGCGTATGCTTCCCGCTCCAGTCGCTCCACCACTTCAGCCGATACATTCTCGAACTCGTATGTGACAACATCCGCACGCTGGCCTAACTCGTGTGCAGCGTCAGCATCGTCATAAGCGGCTGTAATCATCTCGGCAGCAGCACCGCAAGGCGCGTCCTGCGCTGGATCGAGCGCTATGAAGCGATAGCCCATGCGCACGCCTTCAAGCGCCAGCATGCGGCCCAATTGGCCGCCGCCCAGCACGCCAATCGTTGCACCGGGAACAAGCACCGGTGCGTCCGCCCGGCTCGGGCGCTCTTGCGGCAGCGTGCGGCCGTTCACAGGCGCGCTCATTCGAGCGCCCCCGTGTCCTGCACCTGCTGCCGAATCGCTTCCCTGCGCGCCGCGATGCGCGCGCGCAGCACTTCATCGTGCATGCCGAGCATCTGCACGGCCAGCAGCCCGGCGTTCGTCGCGCCCGCCGGTCCAATCGCGACGGTCGCCACAGGTACGCCCGCCGGCATCTGCACGATGGACAGAAGTGAGTCCATCCCGTTCAGATGCGATGACTTCACCGGTACGCCGATAACCGGCAGTACCGTCTTCGACGCTACCATGCCCGGCAGATGCGCAGCACCGCCTGCTCCGGCAATAATGACACGGATTCCTCTTGCCTCCGCCGTCTCGGCATAGCGGAACATCTCGTCTGGCGTACGGTGTGCGGACACTACCTGTTTCTCATAAGCAACGCCCATCTCCTCCAGCACTTCGCACGCCTTCTTCATCGTATCCCAATCGGACTTGCTTCCCATAATGACGCCTACTACCGGCACAATGCCTTGTTCGTGACTCGCTGTGTTCACCATCGCAACCCCCCGCTTTCGACAATGTCCAACCTGACCACTACTACATAACAAAAAAAACGTTCAGGAGTTCCCCCTGAACGTATCATCGACTAAGTATACGGAATGAGCAAACAAGCGGATTTCTTCCGCTCTGGGCAGAATGATCAGGCTCCCATCAAGCCCCGACATCTGTCGGCGACGTGAAAAAGCGAGAACAGTCTTGCCTGTTCGTCATTCCCGTAGTCCAAAAATTTACGGTTCTTGGGTAGAAACTTCCGGCCATATTCCCGGAATTATACGAGAAACAATATTCGCTTATCCATCTTGTGCCTACAGTTTAACAAGGCTTAACATAGCGTGTCAACAACAAAATGCGAATAATAAATAATAAATTATAGTTAATGTTCGTTTATTGGCGATTTCCACATTGTTAGCATCATTAAATATTCAGAATCCTTGATTATTCCCGATTTTTATGATTGGATTTATGATTAATTTAATGATTCGATTAATAATTAAATTTATAATTAGACTTACCGTCCAACTAAAAAAGCCAACAGCAGGATACACTCCTACTGTTGGCTTCTCTCTCTCGTTTACTTATTTATACTTTTCTTTCAAATTTGCTATCATTTACTGATGCTTACACTTATGCTTTCACCTATGTTTTCATATGCTAACAATGATACTCACTCACATTTATACGTTCACATTCAACTTCACTTTTCGCCTTACTTTTCCTATTTCGAGATCAACACGATCATATACCTCTTGCTTGCCTACTTGCCTCTACAAGATCATGTACGACCGACAGGCCAATGCATCATTTAATGACCAATACCGGGACCTTTGCATGCTGCACAACATGATGGCTGACACTGCCAAGCACGAATTCCTTCAACCCGCTCAAGCCGCGGCTTCCGATAATAACAAGATCCGCATTGAACTCATCTGCCTCATCAATAATTGCTTGACCAGGAGGGCCTTGCTGAAGGACAACCGTCGCTCGTTCGCCAAGCGCTGCAACCTTGCCCTCTGCTTCCTGCTGTAAACGCTCTGCGTATTCGTACAGCTCCTCGTTTGTCTCCGCTGAAGCAGTAGCATAAGCCGTACCAACAAAATATTGCGGGAACTGAAATACATGCACGACGCGTACTTGAGACTGCTCGCTTGCTTCCGCGAGTCCTACCGCGTGCTGTAAAGCCTTGCGGGACGGTTCCGATCCATCATATGCGACAAGAATGCGTTGAAATTTCATAACTCCCACCACACTTCCCCATAATTTACTAGTGCTGTGCTTATTATTTAACCAAACCGCAGCAAAATAAAACCAAACACAAAAATATTCACCAGCAATATAAACGGCACGCCTGCTGTAAAGGTAACATGCTGTGTCTTATGGCGCTTGTTATACATCGCTGTCAACACGCCTAGCGCACCGCCAAGCCAAGCTGACAAGAACAGCTTCCGTTCCGGAATACGGCGGCGATGCCTCTGTGCCCGCTGCTTATCCACAACCATCATTTGATATCCAACTACATTTATGATGAGTAAATAAATGAATACGATCCAAGTCCAATCTTTCACCCTATGTAACAGCCCCTTTCTCTCCCTATTATACAATGAGGCTATTCCAAAAGTATCGTGATTGGTCGCATTCACCGGCTCAGATTCCATACTCAGACGTTCTTTTTACCCGGGTACAGGCAACATTCGCGGATCCTAATGTGCTTCTGCTTCGTTCACGCAACATAACCGTTCACGATACCGTTAATGAGTACGAAGGAGTTGAGGCTGCCATATGCAAAAGCTACTTGCCATTTTCACTATCTCATGCATGATGCTTATACTGACTGCTTGCTGCACGAGTGAACAAACGGAAACGAGCGCAAGCTGGCCCTACAACAATATGATCATCTTCCACGGGAATCGATATGTTGGCAGTGATGATCAGGTTCAACAGATCGACAAACTGCTGGGAGAAATCCAATCATCCTCAAATCGGGAGGAAGACTCAAGTGGAGATAGCTTCTCTAACACTTACCCCGTAGGAACAAAGCTGTATAAAATAAAAGGAATTAATGAAGAAACAGCTATCGCTGTTGAGGTGAAGAAGAACCTTTATATTAAGGCTGCTAGGAAAGAGAACTAAATACCTTTCAAATCCTCTTTGCTAACGAGCGCCTTGCTTTTCTGATTCTGGTACATCTCCATATTTCCATCCTGGAGCGTCTGGTTCGTTACCTTCATGAAAATCGAGGTATCCTCATTCACGACACGATAGGTTCCATCTTCATTTTGCTTCAAGAACAGAATCGATTGATCACCTTGCTTTAGTGGAGTCGTATCGTCAGAAACTACAATGGCCTCCCGGTCGCGTCCGCCCAGCTGTAGTACATTGATCGTACTATTTCTGAGAGATGCGTTTCCTTTGATTACCTCTGATATCTGGAACTCGGATTCCGTCCGGTACGTTTCAGGCGCCCCACTCCCTGACTTGCGAACTCCGTTCTCCTGCACTACCTGTCCTTCTACGATTGCATCAACAGCGTTGGCGAGTGCTGTATAGTCTCTGTACCCATAAGCCCAACTAGCGTCAATATGCACAACGGGAATCGACGGATTCGCTTGCGATAAAGCGATCGTCCCGTATTTCTTCTTAACCGTGTCCTTATCAGCAGATGTCGGGGATGTATTGGTTCTAGCAAGCGACCCATCAGACCAGAAGGTAAAAGATTTCATGACCGACGGTTCGCTGTCATTATGTGCAAGGCCCAATGCATGCCCTAATTCATGTGTGGCAATCCCTTCCGAAATCGTGGGAGTGTATCGGCTTTGGGTTGTGTAGTATTCGTTTACCCAAGCACGCGTTTTGGAGGCAATCCCATTCGAATATGTAGTGTAGCAAATTCCATCCCAATCATTATCTTTCGTTGGCGATACTTTCTGATTTCCTGCCCGAAAATCATATTTCGTGCCTGTCCCCATTGTAACACTGCCTGTCCCGCTCCACCGACTTGCCCCTGTATTCCAAATGCCTTTATAGAAGCTATTGGAACCATCATTGTAGAACTGGATAGAGCTTGAGCTGAACTTCCATGGATTCTCAGGAGTCGCTGCCTGAGCAGTTCCCATAAGTGCAAAGACAAGAAACATAGACATAGCCGTACTTAGTAATTTCTTTTTCAACCCTTATTCCTCCCTGTTCAATTTTATACATCATCTTATTTTCCTGTAAAAGATTTCATAGGCGCCGATTCATATATATGTCTCATTCCTGAGAAAATTGCTTTTGCACGAAAATTAATCACGTCATTCAGCGCTTTATCCATGAGTTAAAATAAAAAAAGCACACCTGCCGCAGCTCATCTGAGCTTGATCAAGTGTGCCTTCTCTTTATTTTCCTCTATTGTGGATAACGACACCAATCGGTATCTTCAGCGCTGCTTGGCGCTCTGCCTCTGTCATCCAGCCTAAATCCTTCATACGCTTCAATACAACATGCTGGCGCTGGAGAGCCAGCTTCATATTCTTCGCTGGGGAATAGCGTTCAGGTGCCTTAAGCAATCCAACGAGAATCGCTGCTTCTGCCTTGTTAACCGTAGGAAGATCGCCATTGACTCGTGTCGTCTTGCCGAAATAATAGCGTGCTGCATTCTCGATGCCATATTGTCCATGTCCGAAATATACTTTATTCAGGTACATTTCCAAAATCTCTTGCTTGCTAAAATTCCACTCCAGATTGGCCGCTATCGCCATCTCCTTCATTTTGCGGGAAAATGTCTTATCATGCGTTAAGAACAAGTTGCGCGCCAGCTGCATCGTAATCGTACTGCCGCCCTGTGCCTTCTGCTGCTTCGTCACATTTATCCAGACTGACCGCGCCAGCCCGATCGGATCAATGCCGGGATGAAGCTTGAAGCGATGATCCTCAATGGCCATCAGTTCCTGCGGTATAAAGGAAGCCATATGCTCCAGTTGAACCATATGCTGTCCCTTGGCTGTATTCGCTTCTTGTGCAATCTGCTCACGGAACGTTATGAGCTTGCCTTGATCAATCCAGGCCGTCCCTGTTGCCGCCATCCCTACCCACCCAATAATCGGGGTAAGAATTGCAATGATCAAGCTATATATGACCCAACGCTTCCACTTCATTCGGTGTGGCATATGGGCAGGTTGTGCAATTGTTTCCGTTTGTTCATGTATCATAGTTGATTCTTTCTTCGTAGGACGATGAGGCTCATCTTGGGCCGCATTCGGTACCTTGCGATGTGCTATTGTTTCTTGAGCAGGCAGAGGCATAAATACCGATGCTTGAACCAGATGACCTTTTCTTTGTTTTTTCATTCGTTACCGCCTCCCCTTCTTATATGTAAGAGCTATTATTCATTTTGAAACATAACCCTTACGTACAGTGTATACGTTGACCTCATGCCATGACATCGAATTGACTTGCAGCCAGCTTACAATGATGAAAGAAAAGGTGAAAGCAAGCAGAAAACGCCTTTTCTATGAAATAGAAGACGAGTGAGTCACAAAAAATGTTGTTGGTATATTTTCCTTGTTGCAAATCATGTCGAAAGTATGCTAAATTAAGATTCTGTTGAGCAATCAATATGGCGGTCGTGGCGAAGTGGTTAACGCATCGGATTGTGGCTCCGACACTCGAGGGTTCGATTCCCTTCGATCGCCCCATATCATTTTGCCGATGTGGTGGAATTGGCAGACACGCCGCACTCAAAATGCGGTGCCGAGAGGCTTGCCGGTTCGAGTCCGGCCATCGGTATACGACAAAAAAGAGTTATCAAATTGCTTCATGCAACTCGATAACTCTTTTTTTATGCCATTTGGACTTCTCTCTTCCTCGGAAGAGAGTTATTGATCGATCCACTTCATTTTTCCAGCATCATTCTATCTCCAGCAAACATATAAACTACGTTTTTATCAGCATCCAATGCAACTGACATTTTTGTCTCCTTATTTTGAATAAAACAGAAATCACGCGCTGATTTATCCCATTTCACTTCAAGTCCCTGAATGTCCATATTGAACAATTTTTTGGCAATCGGCGCAGCTATTTCTTTTACTTCTTTTTCTGTTACTGCTTTGTCTGCTTGTTTTCGCGCAACGTCATATACATACTCGGTCTTTCCTGTTTTTGCTTCGACCGCCAGAGTAATATGATCGCCTTTGAGCTTCCACATATCACCTTTGGCGCCAGCATAATAACCAAGCTCTGCTTTCTTCACCTCAAATTCCTGATCGAGAGCTGTTTTCACTGCATCCGCTGCCGTTTTGAGTAATTTCGGTTCTAGCTCGTTCTTGTCTACTTGAATAACGGCTGCTCCAATATAATTTTTATTCTTCGATTGCCCAGGTGGATATTTCATCCAAGAAATCATGAAGTCTTTTCCCTCTAATATATAAAAGGTTTGTGAAACCTTTCCTTTGTCATAGCTTTGAGTGATTTGAACCTCTTTATGAAATGCATAGGCTTTTTTGGCGTACATCCCTTTCAACTTGTTCAGCAGTTCCTTTTGATCATCCTTGCTCACTTTATCAAGTGTTTGAATCCCCTTAATTGTGATCAGTTCCCCTGTACCTGGTTTAAAATTTACTTCGTATAATTCGTCTGCCGAAGGAACCGTCGCCAGATCAAATGGATGTTTAAAGGCCTTCTCGAACTTCAACTTTATCTCTTTCCCTGCAAATTGATTCACGGCCTTTTGCAGATTGGCAGCAACCTTTTTATCCACTTGAATACTGCTGCCCGATGTTTGTTCTTGCAGCTTTCCTCCTGCTGCTTCGGCTCCTACAAAGGTCGGGCCCGCTAGTGTAACGAACATACTGGATACGATCATCGTTGCTAAAATTGCTTTTTTTAGATTCATATTATCTTCTCCTTTTTATTAAGGTTAATCTCTTTCTAAATCCTCCAGAAGCATTCTTACCCCGGAAAACATATAAACTACGTTTTTATCGGCATCCAGCGCCACGGTCATTTTCGTATCTTTCTTTTGATTGAAGATGAAGTCTCTGGAAGCACCGTCCCATTTTACTTCAAGCCCCTGGATGTCCAAATTGAATAACTTCTTTGCAATCGGCGCGACTATCTCTTTCACTTCTTTTTCCGTAATCTCTTTGTTCGTCGTCAATTGTTTTCGCGAAATATCATAAATATATTCGGTCTTCCCTGTTCCATCCAAGGACAGCGTAATATTGCCACCTTTAAGTTTCCATGTACTTTTTTTATTAGTACCTCCAACCCAAGCCTTCGTCACCTCAAAATTGTGGCCTAAAGCTGTTTTTACTGCCCCGGCTGCCTTTTCCATGAGCTTTGGATCAAGCTCGTTCTTGGCAACTTCGACTTGGGCTGAAACATGAATCTTTGTCGGCCACCCCGGATAATTTTTCATAAGTAAGGCAGAAAATCCTTTCCCGTTTAACGAATACATGCTAAAGGGCGTCTTTGATTCTACATCGTGCAGATCGACATGAACTTCTTTATCAAATGTATAGTCTTTCTTCGCATATAACCCTTTTAATACTTTCAGTACTTCGTTCAGATCCTCCTTACTGACTTTATCGATGGTTTGATAGCCTCTAATCGTAGTAATTTCTCCTGTTTTCTCCTTGAAGTTCACACTATATTTCCCATCTGCCGACTTAACCTGCACCTGATCGCTTATGGATTGGGAAGTGCCCTGCATATTCAGCTTAATTTCTTTGCCTGCAAATTGTTTGACTGCCTTCTCCAGCTTGGCGGCCAGCTTCTGATCGATTTGAATCTTCTTTCTCATTTGCTGCTGTTCGTGCTGTTGCGCTGCCTCGGCACCCGCAGGAATCGGCCCTGCCAAGGTAACCAACATACTGGATACGAGTAAAGATGCTAGAGCTGTTCTCTTCCAATTCATACTAAACCCTCCTATGTTCCACCCTACTTTTAAAGTTTTGAACGTTTTTTATTCGTAAAGTGGTGATCGCCTACAATGTATAACAATTTCATTCCTCTCTTTTGTGACATCATCTCTATTATTCTGAATGAAGATGGTTTCAAATAAAAAAATCCACCGACGCATAGAAGCCAGTGGATTATTTGATACGGAGTCAAAATATAATGAAATGGTTCGTTTGTAGGCGTTTAATGGGGTTTCGCTTCCAAATCGGCTGCATACTTAATGATCCCAGGAGCAGCAGCTCTTCCGACTCGAATGTACACGACCTTTTTATTTGCATCCAATGCCGCTCTTACATTCATGCCATTTTTCTTGGTGAAAGCAAAATCCTTTTCTGTTCCATCCCATTTCACGCTATATCCATTCATGTCGATATTAAATACTTTCTTCACTATTGGGGCGACCGCTTCTCTCGCCTCTTTTTCGGAAATGCCTTTATTTTCGCGTACTTGTTTTCCAAGCTCATTGTAGATACTATTGATTTTCCCTGTATTGGGATCTGCATAAATCGTAACTTTGCCATCATGGAACACCCATGTTATATTGGGTTTATTCTTTGAGATAATTGGCGATAAATCGACGCGAAGCTGAGCAGTCGTCATTTCAAACTTATTTGTAGAAACAGTTTGAGCAGCATCAACAACTGTTTTCAGCAGTTTCGGATCAAGCTCTTTCTTATCAAAGTCAATCGTGATATGACCGATATGTTCTGGTATGCCATCTAATTTGTGTAAGGAAGCGGAGAAATCCTTTCCTTTCAATTCGTACGTCTTCTCCTCTCTAACCTCTGCTTTTGACGTTTTTGAGAGTTTCTCATCCGTAAATTGGTGAATCACCTCAACTTCATTATCAAATGCATACTTCTTCTTTGGATATATCGCTTTCAACCACTTTAATACGTCTTCCTGTTCCTGCTTGCTGATTTGGTCAATAGTAGCGGTTTTGCCGCTTACCGTCCAGATAACCCCTGTATCATAATCAAATTGTAATGAATATTTACCATCTACAGATCGCACTTCTGTTATTTTAGATGCATTCTTATTATTGAAATCGAGCTTACCTACCTTTTGCAATTGCACGTCTTCTCCGGCAAATAATTTTACCGCTTGATTCAGCTTTTCCGTCCACTTCGGATCTATTTGAATTGTCCAGCGATCCAATTGCTGCTCTTGCGCAGCCCCTGCTCC
The DNA here is from genome assembly GCF_023713665.1 of Paenibacillus sp. MER 180. Classification (NCBI taxonomy): domain Bacteria; kingdom Bacillati; phylum Bacillota; class Bacilli; order Caryophanales; family Paenibacillaceae; genus Paenibacillus; species Paenibacillus sp. MER 180. The sequence goes on from NZ_JAMAVT010000020.1 coordinate 100,514, forward strand.
TGCAGGAATTGGATCTGCCACGGCAACCAACATACTGGATACAAGCATTGATGCTAGAATTGCTTTTTTGATATTCATTTTATTTCCCCCTATGTATGATTGTATGGATATTTTTCTCTCAAATTACGCTATGCAATTCAATAACTCTTTCATATTCAAACCTTCCCTATTCAGAACCCACTTAACGCTCTGACACCTGATGTTAAGAACACTATGTTCTTATTGGCGTCCAGTGCTACTCTCAATACGGGTTGTTTGTCTTTAATGAAGTAGTAATTTTTAAAGGTGCTGTCCCACTTCACTTCTAAATCCGCAATGTCCATATTGAATAATTCCTTGGCAAGCGGAGCAACCGCTTCTTTGGCATCCTTTTCCGTAATCCCCTTGTTGGTCGTTACCGCTTTACGTGTTTTATGAAATACGTTAGTGACCTTTCCCTCCTCCATTTCAAGCGATATGTCCTTATCTTCAAGTGTCCATGTAAAGCGGCTTAGGTTAGAGGATGTAACTTCCAAATCATGATTGAATACCGTTTTTATTGCTCCGATTGCCGTTTCCAACAACTTCGGGTCGAGCTCTTCCTTGGTGAAGTTTATTGTAAACGCACTAACTGCATCTTTCGGCATTTTAGCAGTATTGTCTTTGAAGAAATATACCTCAAAGTCTTTCCCTGTTAACTTATACGACAAACTTACACCTAGCTTTTCTTTATCACCATCATACCCTCGCTGCATAATCACTTCTTTATCATAGACATATGTTTTATTGGCATATGCCCCTTTTAACACTTTCAGGACTTTCGCCTGATCCTCTTTACTAATTTTATCAATTGTGACCTTTTCTTCAATCTGCCATATCCGGCCACTTCCAACATTAAAGCAGATAGCGTATGTTCCGTCTACGGATTCAACCTTTGCACCATCATGAGAGGATTCTATCTTCTCGCCGACACTCTTCAGCTTAATCTCTTTCCCTGCATATTGTTTGATTGCCTTTTGCAGCTTGGCAGCCATCTTCTGGTCAATTTGAACCTTCTTATTATCTGTTTGCTTCTGCCCTTGCGCAGCCTCGGCTCCTGCAGGAATCGGGCCTGCCACGGCAACTAACATACTCGATACGATCATAGACGCTAGAATTGCTTTTTTGATATTCATAGTAATCCTCCTATGTATTAATACATGAGCACTCTCTTCATGCCAACATTGAACAATTAGATTCAACTTAATTCGCTTATTGCTCCTACTTAGTTTCCCGCAATCGGTCTATTATTTCTTGCCCCTTGATCTGCAGCTCGGCAACCGCATCGTCTAGCGTTTTCTCTTGGTCAATTAAGGATTTCAGCGCATCCGACAATAACGAATCGAATTCACCTTGGAACCCTGGTGGCATGCTTTTTTTATCTGACACACCGCTAGCTTCCATTGGCTTCAGGAGGTAAAAAGCATCCGTTTCCCGCCCTCTAAAATCCTTGAAATAGTCTGATCGCGTAGGCAGCGTATCGTTCATTGCCTTCCCAGCAACTTGCGCCATTTCCGGCCCGTTCACGAATTTGACGAACTCCCAAGCTGCCCGCTTGTTCGGAGAATCTGCAGATATGGCATAGATCTCCGACAATTTCACGTAAGCCGATTCATCGGGCTTAGCAGGATTAACAGGCGCGGCCGCAATGCCCCAGTCGATCTCCGGTGTCTTGGAGTAGTAGGGAATATCCCGTAAAAAGGACGCAAACCATGGCGCTTGGATCGTCATGGCTGCATGACCCATGTAGAACATCTCGTTAGATCGGCTGTACTGCTTCAAGTAGTCTCTATGTTTCTCATAGTCGGCGTCATCGTATCCATCCAGCTGTTCGCCTTCCTCCATAGGGGGAGGCGCATAGGCTGCATGATTGCGGACGGCATCCGCCGTCATCTTCATTGCTTCCTTCCAGCCATCCGAATCGATCAGAAGCTTGCCTGATTTCGCGTCAACTAGCTTAAGTCCCGATGCAGCGGCGATATCATACATCAAACTTGCCGGCCCTCTCGTTTGATACAAGCCAAACACTTGCTTCTTTCCTGATTCGACGCTCGCAAATCTCTCTGCCAGATCAAGAAGCTCCTTCCACGTCATTTTCCCGTTTGGCGGCTCGATTTGATACTTCTTGAACAAATTGCGATTATAATAGATGACATTCGTTTCGAAGGAAGGAGTGAGCCCGTACAGCTTCCCATTCCCTTTTGCTCGCAGCCTGTCGATAAGACCAGGCATGAATCCGTCCAGCTTGTATTGGTCCTGGCTGATGGCCGGCTCTATATCATACAACCTTCCTTCTTGAGCGAAGGCCTCAAACATGCTTTCATTCAAAAACAGCACATCCGGCTTAACTTTATCGAGCAGCTTTTTCTTTTCCTCAGTCAAATTGAATGCCTCGTTTTTTTCGGCTTCGTCAAACAATTCTGCTTCACTGATAACCTCAATATCGATGTCGGGGTTCATCATCTTAAAGAAGTTCCCATAGTCACTATAAAACCGATCTTCATCTTGATAGACAACCCTGATCTTCCCTTTACCGTCTTTTAATGGCGCTAGCTCTGACCGTTCTCCGAAGCAGCCGCTTAAGAGAGACATGATCGTCAGCAGCATAATTACGGTCTTCCCACTCTTTAACACGTTTCTACACTCCCTATTTCCCTTTATCCTTGTTTGCAGATTCTCGCACTTTTAAGAGCAGTTCCTGCACTTTTACCTCCAACGCGGCAGCTGCTTCATCAACTGACTTCTCGTTCGCAACTACGGCCAACAGCTCCTCACGAAGCGGTTTATAAAATAATCTGAGGAACTCGAATGGAAGACTTTCATAAAGGCTGCTCTCCTGCCTGATCTTCGGTATATAAAATGCATCCGTACTCCTGCCCTTGATATCCTTCATATAACCGTTACGTGAAGGAAGCTTGCCTTCCAGTGTCCGCGAACGGGCCTGCGCCATCTCCGGACCATTCACGAATTTGACGAATTCCCAGGCTGCCCGCTTGTTGGCTGAGTCAGCCGCAATTGCATAGATGGGGGAAAAGGTAATAGATGAAGAATCCATTGCAGGATCTACCGGAGCCGTAACTACATTCCAATCTTGCTTAGTGAATACAAGCTCCCGTGTTTTGTAAGCACTGCTTATCATCATAGCAGCTTGATCTCTAAGTTTTTGAGAGTAAGTTTGGCCTTCAGGATGCAAAAATACAGATTTGCTGCGTACAGCATCCGTTACCTGCTTGATGGCTTTTTTCCAGCCATCTGAGTTCAGAAGCACCTTCTCTCCCTTCGGGTCGAGCAGCTTCAATCCGGAGGAATCGGCAATTTTGTACAAAATGAATCCTATATCCCCAGACCATTCATAGAACCCGTACACCTTATTTTCTCCGCTTCCGATATTGGCAAATCTCGCTGACAAATCAAACATTTCCTGCCAGGTCATATTGTTCTTCGGCGGTTCGATTTGATGCTCCTTGAACAACGCTGCGTTATAGTACAAAACATCCCTGTCTACATAAGGAGTAAGCCCATATAGCTTGCCGTTGCCTAAGCTTTTGATTTTATCGATCAGCCCTGGCAAAAAGCCCTTCATATCATAGTCGTCCTGCCGGATCATTTCTTCCAATTCGTATAACCTGCCAGCTTCAGCAAATGATTTAAACGTTTTCGCATCACCCAGCTTTATTACGTCTGCACCGGAGTTCTCCAACAGCTTTTTTATTTCCGTATCCCAATCCTCTGCACGAATCGTTTTCCCTAGATTTTGAAGCACCTGAGTCTCGGGGATAACCTCGACCTCAATCTGCGGATATTTCATATGAAAATACTTCCCGTAGTCGTGGTAAAAGGCTTCCTCATCCTGATAGATCACCTTGATTTTGCTTGCTTGCAAGGGCTCCAACACTTCCTTCTTGCCAAAGCAGCCGCTCATTAAGGAAACGATAATTAGCAGCAAGATCACAATTTTCCATCTATTATGCATAGTTCAAGCTCCCTTTTTATTCAAGCACAGTTTGCAATTGACCCTAACATCTAATTCCCCACCATTAACCCTGGGCCATTTGATACGATGTACACGGGTTTCTTATCAGCATCTAACGCTGCTTTCAATACCGCTTTTTTGTCTTTAATGAAGTAATAATCTTTAAATTTGTTGTCCCACTTCGCTTCCAATCCCGAAATATCGATATTGAATAATTCCTTGGCAAGCGGAGCGACCACTTCCTTTGCATCTTTTTCCGTAATCTCTTGGTTGGTCGTTACCTTTTTTCTTTTTTTATGAGATACATTCAAGACCTTTCCTTCTTTTTTGTCTAGCTCAAGCGATACATCGTTATCCTTAAGTAATAACATTTGATACTTATCCCCATTAGAATGAAGTTGGGCATCTGTTATTTCAAAATCATAATCAAATGCCGTTTTTATCGTTGTTGCTGCCATTTCCAATGATTTCGGATCAAGCTCCTCCTTGGCAAGCTTTATTGCAACTTTACTCACAAATTCTGCCTCACCCCATACTTCCCACTTTGCTTCAAAGTCCTTCCCTGTCAACTGATACGAAAAATAATCATCCTTTAGTTTTTCTTTTTTTCCATCATAAAGGCGATTCAGAACTACTTCTTTATCAAGAACGTATGTTTTCTTCGCGTATGCTCCTTTCAGCGCTTTCAGGATCTTCTCCTGAGCCGCTGTACTGATTTTATCGAGTGGAATCGTTCCGTCCAACGACCATACTTCACCTTTTTTATAATTAAAGTAGACGACGTACTTTCCATCTACTGATTTAACCTTTGCATCTGAATCCCTTATATCCTCGGCAGTATCCTGCAACCTTACCTCCTTCCCTGCAAATTGCTTTACTGCTTTTTGCAGCTTGGCGGCCAGCTTCTGATCGATTTGAAGCTTCTTATTATCCGCTTGCTTCTGCCCTTGCGCAGCCTCGGCTCCTACAGGAATCGGGCCTGCCACGGCAACTAACATACTTGATACGATCATAGACGCTAGAATTGCTTTTTTCATGTTCATTTTATTTCCTCCTTTAATGGAACACTTGATAGCTATAATGCTAATGAATGGAATAGAACTTAACCACGAAACTTTATATGAATAAAAATTAAGAGAACATTAATGTTTGGACAGAAGTAACGGAGCACATAAAAAAGCATCCTTTCGGATGCTTTAAACGGTTGATTTTCACTTCTACCTTTTTGCATTATTCTTCTTCTAGTCTGCTTGCAACAGGGTCTTCCCCTCCAAAAAGTGCATTTGCCCCGGATTTAAGGTACACTACCTTTTTATTGGCATCTAATGCCACTCTTACTTTCGTTTCTTGATCTTTAACGAAGCAGTAGTCTTGATATAAGCTATTCCACTTTACTTCGTATCCCGTAATATCGATACTGAATAATTCCTTGGCGAGCGGAGCGGCCACCTCTTTTGCCTCTTTTGCCGTAATCGTCTGGCTCGTCGTCACCTTTTTGCGCGTATTATGGAATAAGTTAGTTGCCTTCCCGCTCTGTTCATCTACGTAAAGAGTAGAGCTGCCGTCCTTTAATTCCCATGCGTTTTTTTTAGTATTACTAACAAGATAAGCCTCTGTTATGTTAAATTGATGGTCTAACACCGTTTTCACCGCTTCCTCCGCCGCTGTCAACAGCTTCGCTTCAAGCTCTTCCTTAGCAAATTCGATCCGGGCTCGATTAATATAATCTTTTAGATCCGGATCATTTTTAACGAGCGATACTTCAAATCCTTTCCCCTTCAGCAAATAAGTGGAATCTTGGCTGAACTGTTCCTTTTTATCGTCATAGTAACGTTCCAAGATCACCTCTTTATCAAGAGCATATGTTTTCCCCGAATACATTTTTTTCAACAATTTCAGAACATCGTCCTGATCCTTTTTGCTGATTTTGTCGATAGTTGTTTTTCCGTTCAACGTCCATACTTTTCCTGTTTTATGATCAAAAAATATTTGATAGACCCCGTCTACGGATTGAACCCTCGCCATCGTGTCATTCGAACGAACTAGTTCGCCAACATTTTGCAGCTTGACATCTTTGCCGGCAAATTTTTGTACAGCCTTTTGCAGCTTGGCAGCAACCTTTTTATCAATTTGAACACTGCTGCTTGATGCTTGCTCTTGTTTCTTTCCTCCTGCTGTTTCGGCTCCTACAAAAGTCGGGCCCGCCAGCGTAACCAACAAACTGGATACGATCATGGATGCTACAACTGCTTTTTTCAAATTCATACTAAACCCTCCAATGTTTCATATTCTCATGGTGTACCACTGGTGTATTCACCTACAATATATAACAATATCAATTCGCTCATTTGTGACATCATCTCTACTATTCTTTCCATAGAAGTGTGCTTTGCAGCGGGCTGTTCCGATATTCCGGTTTTAACTTTTGTCTTTCCTCATCAGCAGTCTTATAAATATATCCTTTCTGGGCAGGAGATGCTTTCGAAGCACTTATATTATTGTCTCCTATGCGAATATTCAAATGTAAAAGAGTTATCAAATTGCGCCATGCAATTCAATAACTCTTTAATGTCCAAACTCGCCCTATTCAGAATCCGTATAATGCTCCGACACCTGCTGTTATGGACACTACGTTCTTATTAGCATCCAGTGCTGCCCTCAGAACCGGTTTTTTGTCTTTGAAGAAGTAGTAATTTTCATATTCGCTGACCCACTTCACTTCCAATTCCGCAATGTCCATATTGAATAATTCCTTGGCAAGCGGTGCAACCACGTCTTTAGCCTCTTTATCCGTAATTTCTTTATTAGTCGTTACCGCTTTACGCGTTTTATGAGATACCTTAGTGAGTTCTCCCCTCTCCATCTCGACCAATACATCTTTATCCTCAAGCATCCATCCAATGCCGTTAGTTAGCTGAGCGTTTGTAAGCATCAAATCATGATTGAATGCCGTTTTTGTCGCTTTTACTGCCGTTTCCAGGAGCTTCGGATCGAGCTCTTCCTTGGTAAACTGTATCTTAAAACCACCAACAGTACCTTTTAGCTCTTTAGCGGAATTTTCCTTTGCAAAGGAAACATCAAAATCTTTCCCTGTCAACGTATACGACAAATTCGCACCTAGTTTTTCTTTTTCGCCATCATAGCCTCGCTGCATAATCACTTCTTTGTTAAAGGCATATGTTTTATTTGCATATGCTTTTTTTAACACTGTCAAGATTTTCTCCTGATCCTCTTTACTGATTTTATCGATTGTGACCTTTTCATCAATCCCCCATATTTTACCGTTATCAATGATAAAGCGGATAGCATATTTTCCGTCTACGGAATCAACCTTGGCACTCGGAGAGAATTCTATCTTCTCACCGAAATTCTTCAGCTTGATCTCTTTCCCTGCATATATTTTGATAGCTTTTTGCAGCTTGGCGGCCAGCTTCTGGTCGATTTGAACCTTCTTATTATCCGCTTGCTTCTGCTCTTGCGCAGCCGCGGCCCCTGCAGGAATCGGGCCTGCCACGGCAACTAACATACTCGATACGATCATAGACGCTAGAATTGCTTTTTTTATATTCATAGTTAACCTCCTAGGTATTCCTTCTGTTTATTAAGCATCTAACGAAAATTAGAATTTATGTATTTCATTTGAGCCTGTATATTTAGTCCGATAACGTCTAATGCCCCCCCAATAATGCTGTGCCACCCGATATGAGGTACACCACGTTCTTATCGGCATCCAATGCTGCCCTCAATACCGTTTCTTTGCCTTTAACGAAGCAATAATCTTTAAATAGGTTGTCCCACTTTACTTCTAATCCCGAAATGTCGATATTGAATAATTCCTTGGCAAGCGGAGCGACCACTGCCTTTGCATCTTTTGTCGTAATCTCTTGGTCGGTCATTACCTTTTTTCTTGTATGATGAAATACATTCAAGACCTTTCCCTTTTTTGCTTCCATCTCAAGTGATACATCATTATCCTTAAGTGACAACATATGATAGTTGTCTCCGTTAGAACTAAGAGACCCCTCTGTTACATTCAAATCATGATCGAAAGCCGCATTTATCGCCTTTGCTGCCGTTTCCAGCGACTTTGAATCGAGCTCTTCCTTGGCTAACTTTATCGAAAGACTGACATACTCTACTGACGTCTCTCCCCGCTTATCCTTGGACAGAAGTGCTTCAAAATCTTTCCCTGTCAATTCATACGATAAATAATGATCTTGCAGTTTTCCTTTTTTATCGTCATAGCGCCTCTTCATGACCGCTTCTCTATCAAAGACGTATGTTTTCTTTGCGTATGCTCCTTTCAGCATTTTCAGGGCCTTTTCCTGATCCTGTTTGCTGATTTTATCAATTGGAATCGTTCCATTGATCTCCCATACTTCTCCTTTTTGATAATCGAAGTGGACTGCGTACTTTCCATCTGTCGATGTAACCTTTGCATTTGTAGAAAATGTAGTCTCGGCAGCCTCCTGTAACTTTATCTCTTTCCCTGCAAATTGCTTTACCGCTTTTTGCAGCTTGGCGGCCAGCTTCTGATCGATATGAACCTTCTTATTATCCGTTTGCTTATGCTCTTGCGCAGCCGCGGCCCCTGCAGGAATCGGGCCTGCCACGGCAACCAACATACTGGATACGATCATAGATGCTAGAATTGCTGTTTTAATGTTCATTTGTTCTATTTCCTCCTATGTTTCATTTTGAACCCTCTTTTTATGCTAACATTGAACATGTAATACTCAACTTAACATTCAATGAATAAGATTTAAGAATAAAATCAGAAATGAAATGTGAACGACCAACTCCGTAATGCCAGTTTGCAAATGAAAACTGATACTGTTTGTAACATCTTCCTTCTCTGCTTCCATACAAAAAAAGAGTTATCAAATTGCACCAGGCATTCGATAACTTTTTTTATTTCATCCATAACTATGAATATTTTCTTATTTTCCTTTTCTCGCTCAGCATCCAATTTCTCTTCCAATCCCTTCTGCATAGAATTGAGTACTTCCTCAACTAACTTCTTATGCTGTACGATTTCCTTCACCGCATTAGTCATTGCCTCTTCTTTACTGCAACCGCTCTTAACAAATAGTGCTGTACGTATAATAACCGCGATAGACTTCATAGATAGTTAATTCCTCGCAGACAGACTTCTATTAGAAAGATAACGAATTAACAGTGTTGCATGTGCCAATCCTAATATGTTTAGGGGAATACGCTTACAATTAACTTCATTTCCATAAGCAAATAAAAGCATCAATATTAAGATTTCATAACTTTTAATGGGTGAACATGAAGAAGTGCGGGATAGAATTATGAACTTGGAGTGTATACGATGTGGATCGTTATTAACTTACCTATAGTGTAAGTAGCACTAATCTGGCCCTCACTGAATAAATATTTTACGATTCAATTATCTTTGAAACTTATCAACGTGTGGATAAGTGAATCATTGCTAGAATGTGCATAACTTCGTAATTTTGCGAAATATCGAATTATTATCGTGTAGTTATCCAATGTTATGAACACGTTTTCAACAGAAATTGTGGATGAGACGGCTTATAGCTACGAGATTTTTCACTTTATAAAGTTATCCCTCTGTGCATATTTCTTCAATAACATACCTATTCATCGTTGTGGATAGGCTGTGGACAACAAATAACCCACCAACTAAAATAGTTAGTGGGTTATTTCATTTGCTTGGCGACGTCCTACTCTCCCGGGACCCTGCGGTCCAAGTACCATCGGCGCTGGAGGGCTTAACGGTCGTGTTCGGGATGGGTACGCGTGGAACCCCTCCGCCATCGCCACCAAACAGCATTGGCTAAAGCCAATATGAAGTTCAAGGTTTGAACCTTGAAAACTGAATGCGAAAGTTAGTGCTAGTTGTTCATCCGGGGCCCCCGGAAAGTATTCGGTGTTGCTGCAAAGCTTCACGTCACTTTTTGGGGTTTAATCTTTTAGGATAAGCCCTCGACCGATTAGTATTGGTCAGCTCCACACATTGCTGTGCTTCCACCTCCAACCTATCTACCTCGTCG